>VBLS01000253.1:2536-2947 GCA_005878635.1 Methanobacteriota archaeon
CGACGGGGATCGACGAGTCTCCGATCGCGAGCTGGTAGGTAACCGTGTCGCCCGTGTTGATCCCGCTGCGGTGATCGTCGACCGTCGTGCCGCGGGCGTCGCCCTGGAAGAAGAGGGCATCGTCGAGCGCGACCCGGCCGTAGCCTTGGTTGTCGTTCGGGTACTTGTTCTCGCCGTTCGCGTAGGCGCCCGCGCCCGTCATCTCGCGCGCGCTGTTGATGATCGTCGCCTTGATGAGCGCGGCGGACGGGGTGAAGCCGTTCGCCGGCGTCTTCGATCCGGTAGGGTACCAGCCGTCCATGTAGTACTGGCGCACCAGGCCGGCGCTCCCTGCGACGGTCGGGGTGGCCATACTGGTGCCGCTCAGGGTCCAGTAGGCGGTCCCGTCGCCGCCCGGGTCCATTCCCTGAG
>VBLS01000270.1 GCA_005878635.1 Methanobacteriota archaeon
CCCGCTCGGGGAACCGTTCGAGTTCGCGTCGGCCATCGCATAGGAGACCTCGATCCCGCGGGCGAGCTCGTCGTAGCCGTCGCCGTTGCGGTCGAGGGCCTCGTACGCGGTCAGGTTCAGCTGCGCGGACTCGTTGTGGCCGTCGTTGTTCGCGTCGCGGGTGTTCGCGGAGAGATCGATCGCGGCGCGGTATTCCTTCGTCCCGTTGTCGCCGAGGTCGTACGTCTGATAGAGGTGCAGCTCGAGGTCGGCGGAGTCCGGCGTCCCGTCGCTCGCGGTGTCGGTCATGCAAAGCTCACCGGTCACCGTGCGGACGAACTCCGGGTGCCCGCTCTCGTTGCGGTCGAACCGCTGTTCGCCGGCGAAGGTCGCCATGACGGACTCCGGCCTCTTGTCGCCGTTCGCGTCCTTGACGCTCAGGAGCCAGAGGCCCTGGGCCGTGTACTCCCGGATGCCGTTCTCGTTCGGGTCTGCGAAGGCCTCGATGCCTTGCCGGCCCTCGAGGGCGTTGAACGTCCCGTCGGAGTCGTTGTCCCAGACCTGGAAGTCCCGCGCGATCGTCATCCCGGCCTCCGGGATGCCGTTCTTGTTCGCGTCGACGACGCAGGTCCCGAGCATCCGTCCGCGGACGTACTCGGGGTGGCCGTCGTGGTTCGCGTCCGTCGCGGTGAATTCCTGCTTCCACGTGCAGTTCGCGTCGTCGGAAGGCATCACGAAGTGGGCGACGTCGGGGGCCCCGCGGACCTGGTCCGCATCATGCGGGAGGACGCCGAGGCCGAAGGAGTCGAGGGAATCGTTGGCGAGATCATCGCGGGTCTCATTGAGTTCCCTGAGCGCGGGGACATCCGCCCGGACCGGGTCCGGGTTTCGGTCCGAAGAAGGCGCCGGGGCCGCGGTCGAATTCGCCGGGGCGTCCGAGGGACTCCGTGCGACGTCCGCCTGGGGCGGCGCCGGGGTCGGGCCCGGGGCGCCCGACGCGGACAGGACGCCGCGCGAGGCGGTCGCGTCCTGGGCGCTCAGCGCGGTCAGGGCGGCGCCTCGATTCGAGGGCGTGTAGCCCAAGAGGCGCAGATACGTTCCGTCGCGGAGGAGGCCGCCGCCCATCTGCGTGAGGACGACGGTGCTCACCGCGACCATTCCAAGCACAATCGCGAGCCCCAGGTACAGGGCCCGTGGCGGGCGTTTCGAGACGCAATAGGCTTCCATCGGGATCGCACCTTTTGAGAGTGTACGCGGGCGGCAGGGCATATCGAGACCCGCAAGACTCTTCCCGATGGCTTTATGAGAGGGCGACGGAACCGACCGTGAGAATCAAGAGGTCGCGGCGACCGAGATTCCACTCATGACAAGGACGCGTGCCGTTCCGAGGGACACTCGGCCCCCGTCCCTCCTCGGCCGCTGTACTTCATAGAGGCACCGCGAAGAAACCGTGTATTCGGACCTCGTACGCTCTGACCTCAGTTGGTCTTACCAAACCATGCGGACGCAAGCCAAGCTTCGCAGGCGGATTGCGTTCCCGCGACCGTAATGACGATGAGCTACGGAGGGACCGCGTCACGGGAGCACTGCGGATGGCGCCCGGGGAACAAGCTCCTCTAAGTCTTCCTCTTTAAGCGCGGACAATTCGTTATCCGGGACACCGAGTCGTATCCGCATCCCTGCGAGGCCCCCGTTTCCGAGCGCTCTAAATCGATACCGGGTCGGACGTCCAGCCGCCGTCGTTCGGGCGACCTCCGCCACGCCGTGATGGATGAGGTACTCGACCATGAAACGTCGGCCCTCATTCGACCATTCTGGGAAACGGCCATGCGCCAGCTTGGACAGCTCAAGAGTCGAGAGTTCCCGTCCCGCGAGGTCTCGCCCGAATTCGTAGGCGTCGTACGCGTCATAAGGTTGGAAGGGCGAAGACCGGTTCGGCGCGGACGGGGCGACGACTTCGTCGATGGAGACATCCACGTCGTCGATTTTCTGCCGTAGTTCTGCGAATTTCCTCACCAGCGGATCTCGACTCAGGACTTCGATTTCTGCCATCCACGCCTTTCGCTGAGACCGGACGATCGATTCGGGATCCTCCGGAAAATCAAGGTTCATCTCCCATCCTCGTAATCACGAATATGACATAGTATATATATAATAGTGCTCGACCAATATCCAATCGGCTCTATTGCCTATCGTCCACGATGGCCGACAAATATCCCGCCAGAAGATTCATGTACCATGAATTTATCCGGGGGCCTCGCGGTGTTTCTTTGCATCGGGTCGTCACCGTGTTTGGTAAGAAGGAATTCGCGGCGATACGACTCTACTGCAAGCGCAATCGAATCAGCCTTTATGCCCTGGCGAAGGCAGCCATCCGGGAATATATGCAGCGCCATCCTTGATCCCGAGGCGTGGCTATGCCATGTAGGCGATCCGATCCCGCGCTCACAAAAAAGGGTAGCACCGCGGGCCCGAGTCGCATTCGGAGCCGTGGGCCGGGACTGGACAGATTCCATCCCACATCGGTGAGGTGTAGGCTCTTACCTGCGATGAAGCGATGGCCAATCCTCCGGGCAGCTGCGCCTTTCCAAGAAGCGATTCTCGCGCGATACCTAGGGTGCCGGAATTCGTTCCTCGATCCACCTCCGCACCGCGTCCCATACCTCGGAAAATGTGTTTCGCTTGGGACCTTTCGGTTCGAACGAATGGCCCGCGTCCCGAATCACGACCAAGTCATGGGGGACGGGCAACCGTGACAGATCCTCCTGGAGGCGGGCCAGATCACAGAACGGA
>VBLS01000271.1 GCA_005878635.1 Methanobacteriota archaeon
CGAGCACGCCGACGATCAAGAGCACGAGGACCACCCCCGCAACTTTCATGGAGCGGTCTGCTGAATCGTCCCGGCTCCGATCGATACCGATCCCTCGAACCGTCGACCGAAGTCGACGGGGGGTCGCAAACGAGCCGAGTTCAATATCCTTTCCTCCCGCGACGGCCACACCATCCAACAGTTTCACTCACCTCCCCGAGGCCTCCGGTTAAGGGCGACGACTTTTTCGGGCGGACGTGGACGAGCTCCTCGGGATTTCCGTGCCATCACCCCGGGAGTCCTTCTCGATCCGCGAGACAACGGTTCGGCAGGCCCTCCGCCCCGACCCGCTGCCCGGGATCGACTACTCGTTCAACCCGTACGTCGGCTGCTACCACGGATGCGCGTTCTGTTACGTCCCTCGACTCCTCCAGATCGATCGAGCGGAATGGGGAACGTCGGTGGTGGTCAAGAGGAACGCCGCCTCCGTCCTCGCGAAGGAAACGAAACGACTTCCGAGAGGCCTCGTGGCCATCTCGACGGCGACGGATCCGTACCAATTCGTGGAAGGGAAATACCGGATCACACGACACGCGTTGGAAGTCCTCCTCCGGGCGGACTGGCCGGTCTCCGTCCTCTCGCGGTCCCCTCTGATGCTCCGGGACGTCGACCTCTTCACGCGGTTTCGCTCGATCGAAGTCGGCATGTCGGTCCCGACCTTGGACGATCAGGCCCGGGCCCTCCTCGAACCGTGGGCTCCCCCAATCGAAGGACGGCTGCGCTGCCTCCGGGCCCTGGCCGATGCCGGCCTCCCGACTTTCGTCGGATTCGCGCCGGCCTATCCGCCGACCGCGGGCTGGACACCGGAGCGAATCGCGGACGTGTTCGCCTCGGCCGGTGTGAAAAAGATGTTCTCGCGGGTCCTCGACCCGCGATGGGGCGCCCGGGACGCGATGCTCGCTCGTCTCGCAGGCTCACCTCTGGAGGGAGAACTGCGACGCATTTCGGACATCGCATACATGGACCGTTTCCTTGACGCGCTGGCGGATGCATGCGACGCCAGCGGCGTTGACTTTCGCCGGTGGAGGGACGATTCCGCGCGGAACGAATTTACGGCGCGACATGCGCGCGCCTCGACCGTCCTCCCTGCAGAGTAGCCTTATAGCGCACGGTACCATCGGCCGGCGGGCCGATCGCTCATGAGCCGCGCCGATCGGTCAATCGGGAGGAGAACTTCGCCGTGTGGCGGGGCGGACTCGAGGGGATCCAATGAAAGCGATTGTCTGCACGAAATACGGACCGCCGACCGTCCTCCAGGCCGAGGAAGTGGAAAAGCCGACCCCGAAGGATGATCAGGTCCTGATCCGGGTCCGTGCGACGACCGTGACCTCGGGGGACGTCCGTCTGCGGAAGGCGGATCCATTTCTCATTCGGCTCTTCTTCGGCCTCTTGAAACCGAGGAAGCCCATCCTCGGGTCGGACTTTGCCGGAGAAGTCGAAGCGGTCGGAAAGGATGTACGCCGATTCAAACCGGGGGACCAAGTCTTCGGGCTCGGCGCCAGGACGTACGCCGAGTACACTTGCCTGACAGAGAAAGGTCCGCGCGCCCTCAAACCGACCAATACGAGCTTCGAGGAAGCCGCCGCCATCCCGTGGGGAGCCGGATGTTCGTTGTATTTCCTTCGCCGAGGAGGGATCCGCGCGGGACAAAAGGTCCTCGTCTACGGAGCCTCCGGGTCCTTGGGCACCGCGGCGGTCCAGTTGGCGAAGTTCTTCGGGGCCGAAGTCACCGCGGTCTGCAGCGCCGCGAATCTGGAATTGGTGAAGTCGCTCGGAGCGAACAAGGTCATCGACTACACGAAGGAGGACTTCGCGGCGGCCGGGCCCTATGATCTCGTCTATCACACCGTCGGCAAGATTTCGTTCTCGAAGGGCCTGAGATCGCTCAAGAAAGGAGGCGCCTATGTCAG
>VBLS01000272.1 GCA_005878635.1 Methanobacteriota archaeon
CTTTCCCATTGCAGCGGAAACTCTGACGGTCAGTCCCCGACGAATTCGAGAGAGCGGTCAACTCCGACGCTGTGGAACTTTGCCGGACAACGCGGATGCCGGCTCGCTTTCCGGGTCATAGTCGGCCTGAGCGAATTCGTCTTGCATCTTCTGCAAGAGCCAATTCTCACGTTTCCCCCCTCCCATTTTGGTTTTCAAGATCGTCCATTCTCCTCGAAGTTTCGTGCCATACAGGACGATTCGCATCACGCCTTCGCTGAGCGACGCCGCGGCGTCCTCTCCGGCCGGTCCGACCACCTCAAATTCGCCGTAGTCCCACACGATGACTTCCCCCGCGCCATAATCGCCTTCCGGGAGGGCTCCCTCGAACAG
>VBLS01000273.1 GCA_005878635.1 Methanobacteriota archaeon
CGGCGGCCTCCTTGTCCTCGAGGACTTGGCCGACCTCGCGGCCCTCTCCGGGTGGAAGCCGGCCCTCGAGGTCGTCGTCCGCCTCCGACACCTCGCACGCGATACCGGCTCCACCGTGGTCCTGTGTCCGTCCCGCCTCACCGAGTCCGAGCGAAAAGGTCTCAAAGACCTCGATCTCCCCTGGTGGACGCTTCCCGATCCGGCGACGGAGCTGGTGGCGATCCTGAAGCAGTCCTTTGGGACGGGCGCTGTCCGTCTGTTCGATGCCTTCTGCCGAGCCCACGGCCTCCGCCCCGAAGACGTCACAACGGACCACGTTCCCGCGCTCCAGGAGTTCCTATCCCGCGCGCTCACCGAGCTCTCCGGCGTCGTCGGCGGTCCGGCGGCCCACGGCCTTCGGTCTCAGTACGAGGCCGCGGCGAGCGTCCTCCGATCGTTCGCCGCCCAAGGAGCCGTCGACGCCGCCCGCGGGAAGTGGCCCTCGCGGAAGGCCACCGACGCGAACGTCGAATTCGTCGTCACCGCCGCGGACTACTGGAAAGGCAAGGAGATGGAGGAACTCTTCGCGGCCGCGGATGCCTTGAGCGAGCCGGAGCCGTTGTTCGAGCGGGCCCGGACGGTCTTCGTGGACCAACTCGGAGAGGCCGGCGAGGGGGTCTTGCGCACGCAGCTCGCGAGGCTCGGCAAGAAGCCCGAGGATCTCAGCAAGGCGGACCTCGTCCGGATCGCGGACCGGGCGGCCGTCGACCTGGGCAGTCTCGCGGACGTCGTCGACCTGCCGCAAGAGAAGGACCGGATCCATCGGCAGATCGAATCGATCCGGAAGAACCTCGTCCTGATCGCGGAGGGACCGGAATGAACCGCGTCCCGACGAAAATGGAAGGCCTCGACGAAGTCCTCGGCGGCGGCATCCCGGCGGGGAGCGTCGTTCTCGTCTCCGGAGCCCCTGGCACGATGAAGACGTCCCTGACGTACCACATCTTGCATGCCAACGCCCTCGCCGGCGTCCGCGGCCTCTACGTCTCCTTGGAACAGAGCCGGGCGAGCCTCGTCGATCATACGGAGGGACTCGGATACCGGCTGGAAGACACGGACGGGAAACTGAGCATCCTCGACCTGGGCACCCTGCGGAAGAAGCTGACCGGCTCGACCGCGCAACCGTGGATGGACCTGTTCAAGCTGTACACGCAGGGGATCCGCAAATCCTTCGACTACCGTTTGCTCGTCCTCGATTCCCTCGATGCCCTCGAGATCCTTGCCAAGTTCCGAGAGCCGCGAAAGGAGATGTTCTCCCTCATCCACTGGCTCCGCGACCTGCAGTGCACGACCTTCCTCCTCGGCGAGCTCTCGACCGACATGGGGGCGAATGGCTCCGCCCGGACGGCGTACGCGAAGCACAAGGAGGAATACCTCGCGGACGGAATCTTCCACCTGCGCCTCGCCCGCCAGGGAGAGTTCGGCATGCAGAGGCAGCTGCGGGTCGTGAAGATGCGAGGGACCCGACACGACACCGGCTATCACGCCCTCGTGTTCGACAACGGGCTGAGGGTCACGCGAATTCTTGCGTAGAAGAACGAACGTCGTCGGAACCGAGCCTCGCGAGGACGTCGGCATACCGACGGTCCTTGCTGGCGAGTAACCTTCCGACCCGGAACCTTGACGTGCCATCGGCCGATTCGCCTCATCGAAGATCCGGGTGGTCCCGATGAATTCCTCGGAGCAAGCAGCCGGACGCGTGGCCTCCTTGTGGCGATATCCTGTAAAATCCATGTTGGGCGAGGAACTTGACGCATCCGATCTAACCGAACGCGGCTTCGTAGGTGACCGATCGTACGCCCTGCTCGATCCGTCCACGGGGATGGTAGTGAGTGCCAAAAACCCGAGAAAGTGGGCGCGGATGTTCGAGTTCCGTGCGGAATATGTGACGTCCCCACGGACCGGTCAGCCCTTGCCGCCGGTCCGGATCACTTGCCCCGACGGGGCGATCGCGACGTCGGACCGGGGCGACGTCGACTCCCTCGTATCCAAGCACCTCGATCGCTCCGTCCACTTGATGGTCTCGGCCCCGGAAGCTCCGAGATACGAGGAATACTGGCCGGACATCGAGGGGCTTGCCCACCGGGAAAAGGTCACGGACGAGACGATGCCCTCCCGGACGTTCTTCGATGCGGCAGTCCTCCATCTCCTGACGACGACGACCCTCGACCGTCTGCAACAATTCTACCCCGGAGGACGCTTCGACGCCCGACGTTTCCGTCCGAACCTCGTCGTCGAGCCAATCCAGGGGATTGACGGTTTCCTCGAGGACGATTGGACGGGACAAATCCTGACGATCGGAGACGGAGTCCGCATTCGGGTACGCGGGCCGTGTCAAAGGTGCGTGATGACGACCCTCCCCCAGGGCGACTTGCCTCGCGACCCCGAGATCCTCCGAACGGCGGCAAAGCGTCATCAGGTCAACGTCGGGGCGTATGCCTCCGTATGCCTCGGTGGTCCATGGCGGCCGAATTCGTCGGGGCGACCGGGTGTCCGTCGGGTCGCACTGAACGCTCGGACAATTCCTAGGACTTCGAGTTCTCAGGACAGGCTGATGTCCCGTGGTAATTGGTCCAAGGGCTTGGAAATGGACCTCCGCGGAGCTTCGGCGCGAGACGGGGAGACGTTCAAGAACGCCTCGCGCGGTACGCGGCCGAGCGCGAACTTCCGATCGTCGAGGTCTCATGGCGAGCGACGAGATTATGGAAGCGGCGGACGCGGTCGACGCGTGTGTGGGTGCCGATTCCTCGGGGGTGGTGATGGATCGCTAGGACGGCCCGTCATCGGCCTTGTCAGTCGTGCAGCATGAATTGGTCGATCCGGTCCTTGGCCTTCTCGCGGGCCGCATGGTGGGCCTTCAGCCACGTGCGCACCTTCCCCCAGAGCTCGGTCTTGCAGTCCCCGCACAAGCGTTCGCCGTTCTTGCACGTCCGCTCGACCTCGGCGAGATGGCGGTCGTCCGGCTCGAAGATGTAGTTGTACTGCGCGAAGATGGAACAGATGTACGGATTCGCGCCGAGGCGCCGCTGCTCCTCGACGGTCGCACGTCCGCCCGTGAAGGCGTTCATGATCTTCTTCTGGGCCTGGGCCTCCGTGTCCGTCGTGAAGATGCTCGATTCCGGGATCGAGGCGGACATCTTGCCGGTCGGCCCCAGCAGGCTCGGCAGGAGTTTGTTGTGGATCAAGGCAGGCTTCGGATATCCGAGCTTGGGCGCGACGTCTCGCGCAATGCGGAAATGGGGGTCCTGGTCGATCCCGCAGGGAATGAGGATGGGGACCTCGTGGCCGGCCTCCGCGGTCGGCAGGAAGGCGGGCGCCGCCTGGATGCTCGTATAGAAGATCTCGCCGATGTTGTTGGAGTTCTCGAACCCGAAGACCGCCTGGGTCGTGGAGAACGTGATCCGCTTCGCGACCTCCACCGCGATCGGATAGAGGTGCCGGATGTATTCCGTGTCGAGGAAGATCCTCGTGAGCTTTGGATCGAATCCCATCGCGATGATGTCGAGGATGTTGTCGTATCCGACCTTCGTCGCCTCCTCGAGCTTGTCGAAATCCTTGAAGAGGAACTTCTCGTCGTCCGTAATCTGAAAGTACAGCGCGGCGCGGAACTTCTCCTGGAGCCATTTTGCGAAAAACCACGGTAGCATGTGGCCGATGTGGATTCCACTCGAGGGTCCGCGGCCGGTGTAAAGCGCGAAGCGGTTGCCCTTGCCGTATTCCCGCAGGATCCAATCGAGATCCCGATGGCTGTAGAACACGCCGCGGCGCAGCATGGGGTGGAGTTCGCCCGCTATTTTCCGGATCTGCTCGAGGAGGTCCGGGGTGAGCCGCTGGGTGCCGAACTGCGTGACGAGCCGGTCGTAGTCGACCTGGCCTTTGACGTCCCACGGCGTGACGACGAAATCTTCGGGCAATTCCCATCGGAAGAGGAGGCGCCTAGATAAAGGCATTCCGACGCGCGGCCCTCATCGGCGGTGATGGATTGGTGACAGCCCCAATCGGCCCTTCATTTCCTCGTGGGAGATCACGCGGCCCTCCTTGACTTCCCGGCGGGCACCAAGGAGTCCCCGGCGGAAGGCGGGCGTGTAGAGGCCTTCCTCGTCACCCTGAGGGACGAGGGCCATCAGCTCGTTCAGGAGATCGTCGTAAGTTTCATTCGCCGACGCTTTCAGCCTCGCGAGTTTCTTTCGAGTCGATGAGTGGATCTGGATAGACGTTTTCGGCATCCAGCGCTCAAACAGTGAGAATACGGACACTATACTCTAACCTTTCTGCCATGATGGAGAAACGACTGCTCCGCCATCACACCATAATCGCATGGCGCCCGCGCATATCCGCTTCGGTCTGGCCTAGCCGCTCCATGACCTGCGCCACAACGCCGTCGAGGAGCAGGACGGTCGCGGCCTCGAAGAGCGTGCCCAGCGGCGCGAGCCGCGCTTGAACGGCGCCTCCGTTCGTCTGGATCATCAGGACCACGTTGCTCGCATGCGCGAGCTTGGACCCTGGATGTCCGGTCACGGAAATGACCTTGGCCCCGACGCGGCGGGCGATGTTCGCGACCTGGATCGCGCTCATCGTCGATCCGGTGTTCGACACGATGAGGACCGCGTCCCCGTCGCTGACGACCGGGGTGATCGTCTCCCCGATGAAGTAGCAGTCGATCCCGAGCTGGACCATCCGCATCGCAAACGCGCGGGCGGCGAGACCGCTTCGGCCGACGCCATAGACGAACAGTTTCTTTGCGGACGTCAGGATCCCGACGGACTCCGCGATCTCCTTGGAGCGGTCCACCGCCAGGAGCTTGGCGACATGTTCGAGAAGAAACGCCGTGGAAGCCGCCGCCCTCCCGCCGGAGGCCGGCGCGCGGGTCATCGCCGCCGCTCCGCCTTCTCTTCCCTTTCCTTCTCCTCTTTCTCGGGCTTCGTCGGCCGCATCAGACGCTTCGCGAGCACCCGCTCCAGGATGACCTTCATGTACATCGCGTCGTGTTCCAGGAGGGGCGACGAGGACACGATCGTGAGGTCGTAGTCGTCGTCCAAGAGGGCTTCCGCGAGCGGCTCGAATCGGAGGTCGCCCTTCTTGATCGGCGTGTACCGCAGCTCGTTCCCGTCCGCATGCTCGACGCCG
>VBLS01000066.1 GCA_005878635.1 Methanobacteriota archaeon
AGATCAAGGACGACGGAATCCGACGAGGACCGTGCCCCTCCCATGAGGCCGGTGCCTCCGCCCCAGGGCACGATCTTGACGCCGGCCTGCGAAGCCCAACGGACGGCGGCCACGACCTCCTCGGTCGTCCGCGGCAAGACGACGGCGGCGGGCAGCTCCCCCCGGTCAGCCAAGGGCGAGCCGCGGTGCTCGCGGAATGCGTCCGTCCGGTACCGAGGCGCAATCGACGGGCCGGTCCGGACGCGTCCCGACCCGAGGCGTCTGGTGAGCTGGGAAATATCGACGTCCACGACGACCGCAACACCGGGGTCGTATTCAAAGCGAACGACCGGTCATGCGCGGCGCAGATAGTACAGCGTGTACGCTTTGCGGGACGGTGTCGCATAGCCGTTAAGGTCGAGCCGGACCGGGATCCAATCTTCGGGGAGTTCGATGAGGTCTTCCGTGTCGCATTCGATCGTCTGGAGCTTCGCCTTCATAGGAATCGGCAGACTTTCCCTGGATGAGGTAAAAGCCCTATCGCGCCTGTTCTCGGAGATGATTATCGAAATGTCGGATGCACGGTCGAAATCGCCAGAGGCCCGGAGAGATTCGGCGTGGAGCAAAGACGCCTTTGACGTTCGCTCGGAGCCATCGGTGCAAGGAAGGCGAATGCCACGGGGTCCGCGTACCACGCCTCCATGGGCTCACGGAGAGCTACACTCAAGCTGCGAAATAGCTCCCCCCATCTCCATGTCGGAAAAAATACTCGGAGGGAAACGCTTTTTACACCCTTGCTGTATGAAGCCGCGAGGTCAAACATGCCGTACACGTACCAGGGATGGACGCTGTACTCGCGAGATGTGAAACTGAAGAAGGGACCGAAAGTAACGATCTACTTCTTCAGTAAGCGGAAACCGAAAAGCGGCAAACCGATGGACGAAATGCCCAAGAACCGCAAGGTCGGCGTGAACAAGCGCACCGGCCTTCCGTTCTTGCGAAAGTGAACAAGCGCACCGGCCTTCCGTTCTTGCGAAAGGGCTGAGTCCGCCCCTCGCGACCCCATACGCCGAGGCATCTCGGGGGAGGCCCTCGGCCCTTTCCTTCTTTTAGCGAGGCAAGTCTACCGCCGCACGGCGACCGTTTGAACCTTAACGGAACCATATTTGGCCCCCGCGAGGATGTGGCGCGCGATGCCCGAGGGAACGATTGCGTTCGATGTGACTGCGCCGATAGAGAAGGTGTGGTCCTTCCTCAGCGACATACGCCAGGTCGGGCGGTGCGTGCCTGGAGTGGACCGGATCGAGGTCCTCGATGCGACGCATGCGCGATGGGACCTCACCGTGAAGATCGGCCCGCTCTCTCAGACCCTGAAGGTGACGACGGAGACGCTGGAGCAAGTCCCCCTCCGCCGTGGACGGTTCCGCGGGTCGGCGGACAACATCGACATGACCGGGACGATCGAACTCGCGTCGATTGGTCAAGGGACTCGGGTGGTCTACACGATGAGCGTGAACGCGAAAGGACCGCTCGCGAGGATCATGGACAACTTCCTGAAGACGAAGTTGAAGTCGCAGACGGAAGAGTTCGCGGCGAACGTGAAACGAGCGCTCGAAGGGTGACCGTCGATTCGGCGGGCACCGGGAGAGGCGCGACCTCTCGCTCAATCATGATAACCGGAGCCGCTCCCTTTTAAGCCAACGATGGGGAATCGGGCCCGTGGCCTTCGTCGGACCGCCGAATGGCGGTAGCCCGCCCCCTCGGCCACGATTGGTCGCCGAGGATCTGCTCCTCTACGATAGGGACGGTCAATCGCTCCTCGACGACCACGCGTTGCGGATCCTCATCGCGCTGCACCAGGAGAGCCTCACGGCCCAAGCGATCGCGAGCCGGTACCGCGTGCCGATCGCGGCGTGTTATCGCCGCGTCCGTCGCCTCGTCTCGCTCGGCCTAATCTCGGAAGCGGGATTCGTCACCGAAGGTCGACGCCGACCCGCTCGGTTGTACCGGTCGGAGGTGGATCGGTTCCAAATCACCTACGGGAGCGGAAAGATGCATCTCCTCCTGTTGCTGCGCAACGGGACGGAAACGAAGACGATCGTCGGAATCCCGCCGGACCTCGCCATCAGTGGAACAACGCCTCCACCCCCGCATGAAGTCGGGGAATATCCGTCCGCATGATGTCCGGGTTCGCACGCCTCGCGAGGGCCGCGTAGTACGCGAGGAACTGCAGCGGGACGATCGTGACAATGGGTCGAAGGAACGGATGGACCGCGGGCAATTGGATGCGCGCGCTCGATCGTTCCCCGATCTCGGTGACGGCGGCTCCCGTTTTCGACAGCGCCTGGAACAGCACCGACGCGCGGGCCCGGTCGTCGCGAGTCCTCAGGAATACGACAGGCTCGTCCCGCTCGAGGGACAAGAACGGTCCGTGCAAGAACTGCTCCGGGTGGTAGCCGCTCGCCGCCACCCCGCACGTCTCCCGGATTTTGAGCGCAGCCTCCAGGGCCGTGATCTCATCCCAGTGCGACCCGAGGAACGTGATTCGGTCCTTGCGCGCGAACCGTCGGGATAGGACCCGGGCCCCCTTCTCCGCGTTCAACGCCTTCTCGAGCATGCGCGGCATCTGGGAAATCCCCCGATCGACGTCGGTCCATTCCGGTCGGCCCTGGACCGCGAGGGCCGCGAACGAAGCCAGCTGCGTCGTGTAGCTCATCGTGTTCGCCCAGGATCGATCGTGGGTCGACCCGATGACGAGGACATCGTCCGCAAGGTCCTCCATCTTCGAACCGGAGAGGCCGCAGATGCCCGCAACTCGGTGGCCCGCCTCCTTGGCGCGGGCGAGGGCGCGATTGGTCGTCGGAGTGGACCCGCTGTGGCTCACCCCGACCACCGTCGCTTTGGTCCCCGGGAGGGAGCGCTCCGCCACGTCATAGGCATGGATCGCCTGGACGACCCGTCGTTCGTCGGCCGCCTGCAGGATCCTCGCCCCGTACTGCGCCGCGTGGTACGAGGTGCCGCAACCCGTCAAGACGAGATGCCTCGCACGGGAGAGAGACGCGAAGAACTCGCTCGACCGGACCCGTCGGACGGCTTCCTCGACGAACGCGGGCTGGCCATGGATCATCGAGTGCATGTGGAACGGGTGACGCGACCTCGGGTTGGGAAACGAGACCATAGCGGGAGAAGGGACGCCCGCCCATAAAGCGAAGAGCGGCCACAAAACAGAACAAGTCGCGTTATTCTTAAATCCGATAACCTGAGAGTCCGCCGGCGGCGAGGTGAGGAGGGTGGCCGGGCCGCCGAAAGATCCAAACTAGGACGACTTTCGAGACGAGGTCGAAGGAGGCACGCCTTGGGCGTCGACCCGACGGAGGAGATCCCGAATGGTGCCGATCAACAAGGTGCCACCGAGGCTCTGGGCGATTTTGTCGGCCTCTTCGAGAAGCGTGCGGGTCCGCTCGATATCGCCTTTGTCGAGATAGAAACGTCCCACATAGGCGAGGGATCGAGCGTAATCGGACAGGTCGCCAAGCTCCTTCAACTCGTTGAGACCCCGTTCCCATAGACGGACCGCGCGATTCCAGCGGCCCAGTCCCATCTCTCTCTGTCCTTCCGTGATATCAAGCAAAGCGAGGGTGCTTCGCTCCTCCATCATTTGGACGAACCGCTTCCCCTGCTCCAGGATCGGCCCGGCGTCCCCGTACAGGCCGAGGTCCACCATGGCGGCGGACCGATTCATGAGGGCATAGCCCTGGAGGCGGATGTTCCCGACCAATTGGGCCAGTTGCAGGGCCCGATCGTACTGCTTCAATGCCTCATCATGCCGGCCGAGGTCATGTAACGCGACCCCCACGCCGATGCACGCGCGCGCCGTCTCCGTCAGGTTCCCGCCTCGCTCGGCGACCCGGAGGCTCTCCGTCTTGAACTCGAGGCCGCGCTCGGCGTTGCCGCGACAGGCCTCGAGCGTCCCGAGGGCGAGGAGGCTCCGCGCCAAGGCGCCCGGCTCGGAGACCTCGGTCGCGAGGTCGACCGATTCGTTCATGTGCGACGCGGCCTGGGTAAGATCTCCCTTCGCCTGTTCCACAAGCGCCATCTCGCGGAGGACCTCGCCCCGTTCCGCCGGATCCGGATGGGAGTCGAGACGGCCCTGCGCCTCCACGAGATGACCGAGGCTCTTGGCCAAATCGTCCCGACAACGTTCGATCGAGGCGATCTTTCGGAGGAGCCGCGGGACGCGCTCCGGCCGCGCGTTGACCTCGGCCCGTTGGAGGGCGTGCCGATACTCCTGCAACGCCGGCGCGAGGTCCCCCGAGGCCCGCAGGGCATCCCCTGTGAGCTCCGGGACGATGCAGGCCGGGAGCGGTTCGAGCGCCCCATCGCCGATGGGCTGGAGGACCCGCAGCAATTCGGACGCGGGGACGGAGTCGAGGAGGCCCGGTCCTTGGGACACGAGGTACTCGCCGAAGGCCTTCGTGTCCCCTCCCTCGAGCATGTGGTGCATCCCTTCGATCCGGTCCCGCATCTCGGACCCATCGAGGAAGTAGACCGCGGCGAGGGCATGGAAGGATCGTCGCCGAACCTCCGGAAGCCGCTCCCGGATGTAGTCGCGAATCGTGTCGTGCACAACGACGCCTCCGGAGATCGTCGGCGCCAGGAGATTCTTCGTTTGAAGGGCGTGGATCGCCAACTGCCAATTGTCCGAGAAACAATGCAACGCGTCGAGCGGCACCAGCCCGCGGAAGAGGGAGGACGCCTCGAGGACGGTGCGCTCGTCTTTCGTCAGGGTCCGCCAGATCTCCCGCTCCAGATAGCGGGTCATCTCCCCGGTCACGCTGGACCCGGTCTGGGCCGCGAACGACAAGAGGATCGGATGGCCGCGAGCCGAACTCGCGGCGCGCTCCAGGGCGGTGTCGTCTCCCGCGAACCCTTTCGATCGCAAGAGGCCGACCGACGCGGTGTGATCGAGGCCTCCGACGCGGAGCACCTCCACGCGGAATCCGTTGGATCCCTTTCGCCGCACGAGAGCCGCGGGATTCGTCCGGGAAATCAAGAGGATCTTCGCCGAGGCCTTCGCCCCCAGGTCGACGACGGGGCCCGCGATGAAGCGGGCAAGCTCCGGCGCGGCCCTCTGGAAGTTGTCCAGCACCAGGAGGATCGGGACGTCCCGAAGGTCGTGGGCGAGCACGCGGGCGGTCACGTTCGGATCTTCCGCCCTCGTCTCCTCGAGCAGGTTCTTGAGGCCGCGTCGGCCGAGTCGGGACAGGAACGCGGCGAGATCGCGGAGGAACACGGCACGGGTCGTGCCATCGTGGACTTCGAACCAGTAGATGTAGGGCCTCGGCCGCTGCCGAACGAGCCAGCTCGCGACGAGCGTGCTCTTCCCGATCCCTGCGATGCCGGTGACGATCAGGACGGCGGCGGGAGAAGCGGCCCAGGCATCGAGGGTCCGGGACTCCTCCGCGCGACCGAACAGCCGACCGAGACGCCGGAGGGTGTCGCCCCAGAGCACCGGGGCCACGGCTCCGGAACCGATCCCATGAAGGCGGGTGAAGTCAAGACGCCCTCCCCGCACGAGGGAGACCGCGGCGGTCAGGTTCACGTACGCGGGAAAGATCTCCGGGATCTCCGACACCCGCATGGGAGTCGGATCGAGGCTCGGCGCGAGGACTTCCACGATGTCCCCCTGGAACCGGGTTCGAAGCTTCATCGCCTGAACCCATCCTTCGTGCGTGAGACGATATACGGTCTTCCGGACGCGATGGCCGGGGACATGGGCTCGCTCTCCGGCGATGAGCCCCATCGACTCCATCCTCGCGAGCCACTTTGTCGCCGTCGTCCGGCCCGAGTGGGTCGCCGATGCGATGCCTTCCTGCGTCAGCGCGCCAAGCGTCGCAGGCTCCGCGGACGCGGTCGAGGAGAGATGGGTGAGGACGCGGATCGGCGTGGAGTAGAAACGCTTCCTCCGATACCCCCGCGCCACGCGACGGGATTAGGACGTGTCCACTTAAGATTATCCAAAACGGAACATTTCGCAGCATCCGCTATTCTCAAAGATGATACCCAGATCGACGGCCGCGCGAGGGACGCGCGCGGCGCCGCGACACCTACGGAACCCTTTTTTCGGAGCGAACGAGTCGCGGCCCGATGCGAGTCACCGAATGGATCCGCGCGTCCCAAGCGATCTTGTTCGAAGCGTCGATCCTCCCCGCGATCGTCGGGACCGCCGCCTCGATCCATGGCGGAGCCCCGTTTCAAGCGGTGTCCCTTGGCCTCATCCTCCTCTCGCTAGTCGGAATCCAGGCCGGCGCGAACCTGCTCAAAGGTTACTTCGAAGGCCGGGACCGCTCGTCACCATCGTCCCCCGGATCCTGGTTCGCATTCGACAGTGCCGCGGCGGTCAACCTGGCCCGCGATCCTCGGACCGTGCTCCGACTCGGCCGCCTCTCCTTCGCGATCGGAATAGGGGCGGGCCTCTTGCTCGTCCTGATCACCAGGAATCTCGCCTTGCTACTCTTCGGGATCGCCGGCGCAGGGTTGGCCTGGAGCTACAGCTCGCCGCCCCTACAGCTCAGCTATCGCGGCGTCGGCGAAGTCTCCACGTTCCTCGCCTTCGGACCGATCATGACCGTGGGTGCGACGGTCGCTTTCGGGGGGGCAGGGATCCGCGACAGCCTGTTCGCCTCCGTTGTCCTCGGGTTCCTCGCATCCGCGATCTCGTTCGCGCGCTACTTTCCGAACCGTGTCGAGGACTCCGACAAGGGCAAGCGCACACCGGTCACAATCTTGGGCTTCCGAGGAGCGCGACGGCTGTTCCTCGTGCTCCCACTCCTGCCGGTGCCCTTCGGGATCGTCTGGTCGTTCTTCGGCGGAGGGGTTCTCTGGATCCTCCTGACGCTCGCATTCTGGATCGCGATTGTTCGCGCCTTCCCAAAGGAGGAGACCGCATCGCGGTTCGACCGCGCCATCGCTTGGACCGTGGCGGCCCACGCATTGGTCGGACTCGCGATCGTCGCTGCCTTGTTCTTCGGGCTATAGATTCGCCGCGGCGGAAATCAGGTACGCGAGCGTCATCGCGACGCCGAGGAGGAGGACGGCCTGAATCGTCCCCGCATTTGCTGGGATGTGGGCCGGATACTCGCGATAGTGCGCTCGGAGGACCGCGCGCGCCCGCGCCAGCGGAACGAGGGCGATGAGGCCGATCACCGCGACCCAGGAAATCCACTGCAGGACCGAGAATGCCACCAGGAGGAACAGCGCGGACCCCACGAGGGCCTCGTAGAGGACGACGGACTTCTCGAGGCCTATCCGGGCCGGGATCGTCCGTTTTCCGCCCTTCGGATCCGTGCGGTGTTCCGGCATCTCGTTCACGAGGAGGAACGCGGCCACGAGGAGCCCGAGCGGCAGGGATGCGAGGAACGCCTCCCATCCGAGCGCGCCGCGCTGAACCGCGTAGGCGCCGAGGACTACGATGGGACCGAAGATGATCGTCACGGCGACCTCGCCGATCCCGTGGTACTGCAAAGCCAGGGGCGGGAGGGTGTAGAAAATTCCGATCAGCCCGCCGACGGCGCCGAGCACCAACAGGATCCATCCGTTCGGTCGCGTCACCGAGAGGATCACGCCGATCAGGGCGGCCAGTCCATAGAGGGCGATCCAAACCCGGCGATGCGCCTCGACGGAGAGGGCCCGATCGGGAAGGACCCGGGCGCCGCCGGTGAAGGGACTCACGAGCTCGGGAGGCAAGTCATCGACCCCGCGGCGGAAGTCGACCGAATCGTTGCTCATGTTCGTCGCTGCGTGGAGACACACCACGCCGACCGCGGTGAGCAAGAGGGCCAGCCCGTCGAACGTCCGCGCCTCGCGCCATGCGATCGCGGTGCCGAGGGCGACCCCGACGAGAGACGCGACGAAGCTGTGCGGCTGGGTCGCCTTCCACCAGGTGCGAAGCGAGGCCATCCTATTCCCAGACCGTCTGGCCGCGTGGAAGCACCCGGACCTCGATGAGGCTGAGCGGGCCCGGCCCCGGGTTGATGACCGTGTGCTCCTCCGCGTGGACGAAACGGGCCACGGATCCCGGTCCGACCTCGTGGGCCTGGCCGTCGACGACGACCTGGCCCTGCCCTTCGATGAAGTAGAAAATCTGCGTGTATCGATGGCGGTGGGGCGGCGACTTCACGCCCGGCTCCATCTTCGCGAGGCCCATCAGCATGAAGTTGCTGTCATTCGGTCCCATGATCTTCTTGTCCACGATGCCCGGCCCGATCCCTTTCTCCCACGGCTCCGCCGGCAGGTTGCGCACGATCGCTCCCATGATCCTCTCCGAAGAAGGCGCACACTCTCGTGTTATAAGTATCCTGCGCGGGTACGTTCTGCGACCCGATCTCGACCGGGTACGCGGAGGGGCATCGGAGCCCCGTTTCCGACGAGTCGAGGTCCCGCAATCGAGCCCGACCCCACGGCTCCGACCGTTATTGTTAACCAAATCGTTAAATATTCAATTGGACATCACTTAACCAGATGGTTAATCGAACCAAAGCATTGGTCGACCTGGACGCGATCTTCGCGGCCTTGGCCCATCCTATCCGGCGGGCCATCGTCGAGCGATTGGCCGGCGGGGATGCGACGGTCGGTGAACTCGCCGAGCCGCACAAGGTGAGCCTCCCCGCGATCTCGAAGCACCTTCGCGTGCTCGAGGACGCGGGCCTGCTGCAGGTCGAGCCCGAAGGCCGAGTGCACCGCTGCCAGCTTGACGTCGCCCCCTTGAGCACGGCGTTTGGTTGGCTCACGCGCTACCGCGTCCTTTGGGAGGATCGCTTTGGTCGGTTGGCCGAGCATTTAGGGGAGACCCGCAAGACGGAACGAAAGGAGGAACAGAAACATGCCCGCAAAAAGTAAGCCTGTGAGGACGTCGGAACGCGAGCTCGTGACCACGTACATCTTCGACGCGCCGAGCGAGCTCGTTTGGAAGGCGTGGACCGATCCGAAGCTGATCCCTCGATGGTGGGGACCGAGGAGGTACACCACGACCGTGGAGAAGATGGAGGTCCGACCCGGGGGAACCTGGCGGTTCATCCAACGCGATGCCGAGGGCAACGTGTACGGATTCCACGGGGAATACAAGGAAGTCGTGCCGCCCAAGCGGATCGTCGACACCTTCGAGTACGAAGGGATGCCGGGCCACGTCCTCGTTGAGAGCGCCACGTTCGAGGAGATCGACGGCCGGACGAAGGTCACGCAGAAATCCGTGTTCGAGACGGTCGAGGACCTCGAGGGGATGCTCGCCTCCGGCATGGAAGAGGGGGCGCGCGAAACGATGGAGCGTTTCACGGAACTGGTGGAAGAGCTGAAGGAAGGCGCGACGGACTCGAAACTCGCGGGTCGGAAGAGAGCGAGGCCCGGCGCACGGGAGAGCGGGCTCGTCATCACCCGGATCTTCGACGCGCCGCGCGAACGCGTGTGGAAGGCATGTACGGACCCGGGAGAGATGAAGAAGTGGTGGGGGCCGAAGGGATTCACCACGCCCGTCCTCTCGGCCGATCTGAGAATCGGCGGAGCCTTCCGGTATTGCATGCGCTCGCCTGAGGGGAAGGACTACTGGGGCACCGGGGTCTATCGCGAAATTGTCCCCGGGAAGCGGCTGGTCTACACCGACAGCTTCTCGGACGAGAAAGGAAACGTGGTGCCGGCGACGTACTACGGAATGAACGCGGAAATCCCGTTGGAGATGCTCGTCACGATAACCTTCGAAGACGAGGACGGCGGGACGAAAGTGACCTTGCGCCATGCCGGGATGCCCCCGGGGCCCGACCGCGATGGAGCGACGCAGGGCTGGAACGAGATGTTTGACAAGCTGGTCACGAGATTACAGGGGTGACGTCGGAAAGGAAATTCGCGGAGCAGGCGGGCCATCGTCCCGCCTGCGAAACCATTTATCCGAAGGACCGGAATAGGCCCGCTCGATTCTCTGGAGGACAATACGATGTGTCGGAACATCAAGGCCCTCTTCAACTTCGATCCCCCTGCGACGGAGGAAGAAATTCGCGGAGCCTCCCTTCAATTCGTGAGGAAGATCTCGGGCTTCCCCAAACCCTCAAAGGCAAACGAGGCAGCCTTCTCTGCGGCCGTCGAGCGGGTTTCGGCGGTCACCAAAGATCTGCTCCGCTCGCTCGCTACGAACGCCGAGCCGCGGAATCGCCAAGTCGAGGCCGCGCGGGCGCGCGCACGGGCCGCCGAAAGGTTCGGGAGTTCGTGAGCCCGCGACCTCGCACCGATGGGTCCTGGTGAGGCCGAACGGTCGACGGGCAATGCCTCAGTAGATTCGCGTGTTGTCGTCCGGCGGGTCCTGCGGTTCCTGAGCGACGGGTGGCGGATCTGGGGACGGATCAGGAGAAGGATCGGAGGGGGGATCGAGGGACGGATCCACGGGCGGCTGCGTGGACGGCTTCGAGACCGAGGGGCTGCGGCGCCAGGACCAAACGCTCAGCATCAACGCCGCCCCGACGAGCGCGAGGCCACCGACGAGCACGATGACCGCCACAATCGTTTCGGTTGGTTTCAGGCCGAACACGACCAAGTCAAGGTGGACTTGCAGGTCTTCCCGAGCGGGAAGGTCCACCGCGACAACGTAATAGGATCCTCCGCCGGGGAGACTCTGATCGACCTGAATGGTCGTTCCGTGCTGATGGAACAGGGGAGGCACGGCGTTGGAGCCGTCCCGAAACGATGCGTAGCCGCGTTCATCGAACACAAACACGTCGAACGAATGACCCCGAATTTCGGAGAGATTTCCGCGCAAACGGCCGTCCCCTAGGATGCCGACCTCGAAGCTGTAATAGTCTCCCGAGGTGACGAGGACGTTGTCGGCCATCCGAACGGGTTGGGCCGCTTGAAACATCGTCAGCGATCCAAGGACAATCTGCAAGGTTGCGACCGCGGCGAGGAAGTAGAGACGCTTCACGGGTCAACCTTCCCCTCGCGGCATCTCCGATGCATCAGGCCGCCTCCGGTGCAGGACCGTTTCCGGTTGATTCGGCGATTCAAACATCAGATCACGTCCGGGAGAGCGGCTGCGTGCGAGCGACGATGACGGAAATATTGTCCGTCCCGCCACCTTT
>VBLS01000274.1 GCA_005878635.1 Methanobacteriota archaeon
ACCCTGAAGGACGAGCCCCGCCTCCGCGCCTACCGGGACTTCTTCTGGCGGGTCGGGGTCGACCCGACGAAGGTCCGACCCGCCGCCGAAGCCCTCCTGCGCCGCGTGATCCAAGGGAAACCCTTTCCCCGGATCAACGCGCTGGTCGACGCGTACAACCTCGCATCCGCCGAGACCCGCATCGCGCTCGCCGCCTTCGACAAGGCGAAACTGCATGGCGACCTACGGATGCGCCGTTCCCGGCCGGGCGAGACGATCCTCGGAATCGGGATGGAGTCGCCCCTCACCCT
>VBLS01000275.1 GCA_005878635.1 Methanobacteriota archaeon
CTCGTAGGACGGGCGATGCATGCAACCCACACGCAACATCCCTTTGACCAGTTCGGCCTCGAACCGGTCCTCCTCCGGGCGGTCTACGCCCTCGGCTACGAGGCTCCCACCCCGATCCAGAAAGAGGCGATCCCCGCGGTCCTCGCCGGTCGCGACGTCATCGGCACCGCGCAGACCGGGTCCGGGAAGACGGCCGCGTTCCTGCTGCCGATCTTGCAGAGACTGTTGAAGCAACCTCCGGGGCGAACCCGTGCCCTCGTCCTCTCGCCGACCCGCGAGCTCGCGGCCCAGATCGAGGTCGCCCTCCGAGGCCTCGCGAAGGGGACGCGGATCCGCGGGCACGCCGTGTACGGCGGCGTCGGCATGGCCGCCCAGGAGCACGCCCTCCGCTCCGGCGTCGACGTGGTCGTCGCGACCCCCGGCCGTCTCCTCGACCATATGTCCCGACGGAACGTCGACTTCCGCGGGCTCCAGGTCCTCGTCCTCGACGAGGCGGATCGCATGCTCGACATGGGATTCCTGCCGGACGTCCGCCGGATCGTCGACGCGCTCCCGCGGGACCGCCAGACCCTCCTCTTCTCCGCGACGATGCTGCCGGAGATCGAAGTCCTGTCCCGGACGATCATGCGGAACCCCGCCCGGATCTCGGTCTCCCCGCCCCATCGGCCTCCGACGACGATCCGCCACGAGGTCTACCCGGTCCCGCAGCACCTGAAGACCTCCCTCCTGGTGAGGCTCCTCGGCCGGGAGGACATGATGTCCGTCCTCGTGTTCGTCCGCACGAAGCGGCGGGCGGACCGCGTGGCCCGGCAGGTCGGCCAGGCCGGCTTCGACGTCGCCCGCATCCACGGGGACCGGAGCCAGAGCCAGCGCGAGACCGCCCTCGCGGGCTTCCGGAGCGGGCGGCACCAGATCCTGATTGCGACGGACGTCGCGGCCCGCGGCATCGACGTCGAGGGGATCTCCCACGTGATCAACTACGACATCCCGACCGTCGCCACGGACTACGTGCACCGGGTCGGGCGGACGGCGCGCATGGAGGCCCAGGGCGAGGCGATCACGTTCGTGACGCCGGAGGACGAAGGCGATCTGCGAGGGATCGAGCGCGCCCTCGGTCGGACGATCCCCCGAGTGACGCTCCCGGATTTCGACTACCGCGCCCCGCCGCCTCCGAAGGTCCGCGGTCACGAAGGCGGGCGAACCTCGCGGCCGCCGCGTAGAGGGAGCCGGCGACCGCCCCGCCGGTACTGACCCTCCGGTCGATATCGCCATACGGCGTGCGAAGGCTGTTCGCTTCGGATGTTATAGTTAAATAACTATAACATTTGATCCAAGTCGGATTCCGCCGGAGCCGGCGTCTAGTCCTCGGACGCCCGGAGATAGGCGAGCAC
>VBLS01000067.1 GCA_005878635.1 Methanobacteriota archaeon
TGTGGGGAGACTCGTCCTACACTGGTCCCGCGTGGACCGAGCGGCCCGCGGAGAAGATGGGGCGAGGCGAGATCGCAGTCCGCGTCCGCGATGAGAGTGGTGAGTGGCTCGACCGGAATAGGGCGGAGGACTGGGAGGGCCCTCGCCATCATCGCCTGGGACAATCGGCATTCGGCCTCGGCGAATTCGAGATGACGGGCCGCCTCACGTCGGTCCTTTCGCCGGATGAGGGGGACGGTCCCCTGATCGGGTTCCTCTCGACCGCCGAACGGACGATTGACGTGAGCGTCTACACCTTCACGAGCGAGCGGATCGCATCCGTCCTCGGGGACGCCGCCCGCCGAGGCGTCCGTGTCCGAGTCCTCCTCGACGGAGGTCCGGTCGGAGGCATCGATAGCGACGAACACAATGTGAGTCGCGGGCTCGCCGCGGCCGGTGTCGACGTCCGCTGGATGACCGGCGGAAAGGACATCGTGAAACGCTATCGATTCCTCCATGCGAAGTACGTGCTCGTCGACGCCCGCTCCGCATGGGTCGGATCGGAGAATTTCGGGGAATCCGGATTCCCTAGCGGTCGAAAGGGGAATCGCGGCTGGTCCGTCGTCGTTGACGATGCCGGAATCACTCGGGCCCTCGGCCGGGTCTTCCAGAGCGACTTCGATCCTCGGAGACGGGACACCGTCGCCCAAGAAGATGCGTCCGAGGACCGCCTACCTCCGGCGCCATCGCACTCGGCCTGGACCTGGCGAGAGGGTCCGCGGAATCGACGGGCCCGCCTCATTGTCGGTCCGGATGCCTCTCTGGATCCCGACGGGATCCTCGACTTGCTCGGGACGGCCCGCGACCGGCTCTCCATCGAGGCGTTCTATATCGAGGAGGCCTGGCGCAATGCGACGAATCCCTTCCTCGCGGCCGCGTTCGAAGCCGCATCTCGGGGCGTCGTCGTCCGGATCCTCGTCGATGGTAGTTGGTCGTCCGTCGAAGCCGATTCGGGGACGAACGATGACGTCGTCGCCCGGATCAATCGCGCGGCGAAGGATCAACGACTCCCGCTGGAGGCCCGTCTGCTCGAGCCGCGCGGCTCCATCGAACGGCTCCACAACAAGGGGGTCGTCGTGGACGGCCGTCAGGTGCTCGTGTCCAGCATGAACTGGGGCCTCGGGTCGGCGACGGACAATCGGGAGATCGGCGTCATCGTCGAGGACCCCGAACTCGCGGGCCGGTTCCAAGCCGCGTTCGACGCCGACTGGGAGGGCCGTCCGACGACCTCCGGCGGATGGGGACTCGAGGACCCGCTCGCCCTCGCGGGGCTCTACCTGCTCGTCGGCGGGGCCTCCGCGGTCTCCTTGCGGAAATTGAGAGTCGGCGCCAAAGGCATAAAGCCCCACGCGCGGGTGCGAACGCGTGCCCCCGGATCTGATCGCCGCGGCGGACGTGGAGAAGTTCGGCTACTGCCCCTTGAGCTGGTGGCTGAGCCGGGGCCTCGCCCCCGAGGAAGGGCCGGAGCTCGGGGAGGGCGAGAAGAAGCACGAGGCCGCGGCGGCGGACCTGAAGGGGATTGAGGCGCACGAGGCCCAGGCCCGCGAGGCCGAGGCCGGGGTGCTGTACTTTGCCATCGCGGCCTCGATCGTCGCCACGGTCGGCCTGCGGTTCATCACGACCTCGCCGTTCCAGACCTCCCAGACCCTCAGCGCGATCTCGCTCATCTGGCTCCTCGCGGCCGTGTATTTCCTGTTCCGCGCGGATCGGCTCGCGACGCCGCAGGACAAGCTGATCTCCGAACGGGTCATCCTCGCGACGGCGATGTCGGCCGCGGTCATCGCGACCGCCGCCGTCTCCCTCCAGGGCGTGCAGAACGATGCCCTCGCGCAAGGCTTCGAGGCCCTCGCCCTCCTGTGGCTCGTCGGGGCCTCCGTCTTCCTGTATCGCTCCATCGGCGCGCTCCAAATCGCCACGTCGACCCGCGCCGCGTACGATCTCGAGGGCGACCTCGTGTACATCGACTCCGCGGCGGAGAAGCCGAAGCTCTTCGTCTCCAAGGTCCACGGCCTCTCCGGTCGACCGGACGCGGTGGTGATGGACGGAGAGCATCATATCCCCGTCGAGCTCAAGACCGGCCGCGTCCCGCGGGGGCCGCTGTTCTCGCATATCCTGCAGGTCGTCGCGTACTGCGTCCTGCTCGAGGAGGAGTACGGGCGCGCGCCGCCGTACGGGATCATCCGCTACGGGGAGACGGCGTTCGAGATCGAGTACAACGAGGACCAGAAGAGCTTGCTGCTCCAGAAGCTCGGGGAGATGCGGGCCGCGATCGCGAGGGGCGGGGCCCACCGCAACCACAACCGGCCAGGGAAATGCATCCACTGCTCCCGCCGGGCCGCCTGTCCGGAGCGATTGGCCTAGGGCGGCTTGTTCCGGTTCCCGGGCGCGAGGCCGAGACGCGTCGCGATCTCGCCGAGGCGGTCGCTCAGCTCCCGCACCTCCTGGCGCATCCGGAGCATCTCCTGCTCGAACGGCGTGAAGCCTTTCGTGGAGAGGATGCGATGCGACACGAACATGCCGACGAACACGGCGCCGATGATCGACAGCACGGAGACGACCATGAGCCCGATGAGGAAGATGAGGAACGATCCGATCGGATCGAGCCGACCCGTGACGACGCCGATCTCGATCGCGACGAGGACGCCGATGATCAGGAGCCACAGGAGGACCCAGCGGGACAGCCTCATGGGACGGTCCCTCGGGCTGGGATGACTAAGTGCAGGTCCCCGCCGTCCGGTCGGGTGATCCGAATCGGCGCGCCTTGCCGGTCCTTCTCGTAGGGGAAAGTGAAGACCATGACGGTCCGGTTTTGTGAGTCCATCTCACGCTGGACGGTCACGTTGTACTCGAAATAGTTCCTCCGCAGGCCCGTGCGGCCCACGTGGTCCACGAAGTAGACATGCAACGAGAACGTGACGTTGGCCGCGATCCAGACATGGAACCCGTACGTGTCGTTCTCCTCCACCGTCCGGTTCACGGAAGGCTCGGAGCCGTTGAGGGTCATGCGGACCAAGTCATACTGATACGCCTGGACCGCGGCCCCAAGGTTCACGATGAAGGCGGACTCGTTGCGGGACATGCCGATCGTCAAGAGCGGGACGGAGGCGAGCTCCGTCGACGTGCGGCCGAGGAGGCTCGGCGTGACGAGGATCAGGACGACGAGCGCGAGGATCGAGAGGACCATGCCCCCGCGCATCCACACCTCCCGCTCCACGCAGGTCGCGAAGGTTCGTTGCGTAATAAAACTTCGTCGCTCCTAAGGGAGAGAACTCACGCGGCGTCCGGACCGAACCGGAAGATCGAGGCGAGTCCGAAGAGCGCGGCGCTCACGGTCCCCGCGAGGAAGCTCGTCGCGACTGCGTCCATCCGACCGTAGAGCACGACGCCTACCATGGCCATCGCGAAGGTCGCGGCGCTGAACATGCCCGCGGAAAGCCAGAGGAACTTCCGGATCCTCGGAAGGGCGGCGAGCCAAATGGACTCGAGCAGCCTCGCGAAGGTTCGCACTTGGGAGTGGGTCGCCATCGTTCGCCGCGAGGCCGCGCCGACGACATGTAGATGGCGAAGCGGTTATCGCCGCTGAATATCACCCGTCGCTCGGAGCGAACTTGAGGACCGAGGTCAGGCCGAACAGTCCGCCGGACACGATCGAGGCGAAAAAGTTAGACGCTGCACCTGCCACATTCCCGCTCCACGCATAACCGAGGAAGGCGAGGGCCAGCGCCGCGGCGCTGAACATGCCGGTCGACAGCCAGGCGAAGTGCCGGAAGCGCACGGGCAGTTCCGCGGCAACGTCGAACTCGCGCCAATGGTTCCGGAGCCCTGTGACGGTCGCCATCGAGAGGAGTCGTGGCCGTGGATGTCCTTAGCCGGATCAGTCGACGCGATTTGAAACGAGTCTCGTTCTTGATTCGCTTGACAAAATTCCGCCGCGAGCATCGGGCCTGCATCGAAAAGAAAAGTGGGTGGCTCTCTGGCCACCCAGTTGGGGGGGAGGTAATCGTGACGTCCGGCAGGTCGGCCTCTCCGCCGGCCTCCGGCACCTACTTGTTCATGTACTCCCGCTTGAACGCCTCGGCTTCCATCAGCGTGCGTTCCGCGTCTTTCATCTTCTTGAGCTTGTCCGTGACGAGCTCCACGCGGGCGTAGACGAAGTCGCGGATCGCCGCGCGGACCGCCTCGGATCGGCTCGGGAAGTCGTCGACCTCGACCAGGAAGTCGAGGGCCTTGAGGTACCGCGCGGGAAGCCGCAATGTCATCTTTTCCGAATCCGGATCCCGCATTTACTCCGCCCTACCTCGTGGGTCATATAGGCATATATTGACCGACGAGCGTCCGGCCAACTCTTACATCGTATTTAATCATTGCTGGGACTTCGTCAAACGAAACAGCTTCGGTTCGTGTGGAGCGACCTTCGTCAATCGCCGTGCCCTTGCCCGCCCTTCCGTATTCTCAAAATTCGAAACGCATCGTTTATCGCACCGACAGCAATCGGCGACGGGATGCCCGCGACCCCTCCGGACGTGTTCCTCCTCCCGGGACCCGTCAAGATGGATCCTCGGGTCCTGGCGGCGATGGCGAGACCCGCGATGAACCATCGCGGGCCGGAGTTCAAGGAGGTCCTGTCCGACATCCGGACGCTCACGCAATACCTGTTCGGCACCCGCCGAGAGGTCGCCGTGCTGAGCGGATCCGGCACCGCGGGATTGGAGGCGGCCGTGACCGGGCTGCTGCGCAAGGACGACCGCGTCTTGAATCTCGTGAACGGAAAATTCAGCGAGCGGTTCCACGACCTCTGTCGGACCTTTGCCGCGGCGACGGCCTTGCAATTCGAGTGGGGCTCCGCGGTTAATCCCGAGAACGTGGCCGCCGCCATGGAGGCCGAAGACTTCCGCGCGGTCACCTTCTGCTGGAACGAAACCTCGACGGGCCTCACGAATCCGATCGCCGACATCTCGAAGGTCGTGAAGGCCCACGACGCGCTCCTGATCGTCGATGGAATCACGGCCGTCGGAGGCCTGGAGAACCGGATGGAGCAGTGGGGGATCGATGCGCTCGTCATGGGGTCGCAGAAATGCCTCGCCGCTCCGCCCGGTCTGAGTGCGGTCGCCCTCTCGGAAAGGGCCTATGCGTCGCTCCACTCCGATACGTCCTTCTACCTGAATCTCAAGGCCCATGTGGACGCCCTCGCGAAGCAGGACACCCCGTTCACCCCTGCCGTCCCCCTGTTCCTCGCGTTCCGGGAAGCTTTGCACCGGCTCAAAGAGGAAGGCCTCGAAAATCGAATCGCGCGTACCGCGCGTCTCGCGGACGCGGCCCGGGCCGCGATCCGGGCCCTGGACCTCGAATTGTTTCCGGACCCACGTTTTGCCTCGAACACCGTTTCCGCAATCCGATATCCGGCGGGCATCGACGATGCGATGTTCCGGAAGGTCCTCCTCGAAAGCCATAGGACGATTGTGGCGGGAGGCCAGGATCGCCTGAAGGGCCGCATTTTCCGAATCGGTCACATGGGCATCTGTTCTTCCAAAGACCTCGAAGCGGGATTTCGGGCGATCGAGGCGACCCTCGCGAAGATGGGGCACCGCTTCGAAAGAGGTGCCGCGGTCGCAGCGATCACGAATCAAGCGGAGAACGAATGAGCCGGCCTCGCACGGCCACCGCTACCGCCAGGAGACCGGCACCTCGTCCGTCCGATACCGTTGGTCCACGACCGTGTCGGCAAGGGAGGCCCGAACGCCTCCGCGATGCATCTCGAGACCGGTCCACGCGATCATGGCGCCGTTGTCGATGCACAAATCCCCGGGAGGCACGAACATCTTCGCACCGCGGTCTGCCGCCATCCGGCCGACCATCTCCTGCAGCCTCTTGTTGCGGGCGACGCCGCCTCCCAGGAGAATCTCCGGATTGTCGAGGTGGGCCATCGCCCGCTCCGTCACCTCCGTGAGCATCGCGAACGCGACTTCCTGAATCGAGAACGCGAGATCTTCCATCGAGGTGCCTTGTTTCCGGAAGGTGAGGGCGGCGGTCAGCATTCCGCTGAAGGCGACGTCCATGCCCTTGACGCTGTACGGGAGGGGGACCAGCGTTCGGCCTTCCCGGGCGAGCTTCTCGAGGATCGGTCCTCCGGGGAACGGAAGGCCGGCCTCCCGGGCGAACTTGTCGAGGAGGTTGCCCACCCCGATGTCGAGGGTCTCGCCGAAGACCCGATAGCGGCCGCGCGCAAACGCGATCACCTGCGTGTTGCCGCCGCTGACATAGAGCAGGACGGGATCCTTAGCCGCGGTGACGCCTCGCCCGATCTCCAAATGGGCGACGCAGTGGTTGACGCCCAGGATCGGGACCTCGAGCGCGAGGGAGAGGGCCCGTGCGGCGGTGGCGACCGTCCGCAGGCACGGCCCGAGGCCCGGCCCTTGAGAGAACGCCACGAGATCGACGTCGCTCAAATCGAGGCCCGCGACGTCCACGGCCTTGCGGATCAACGGGACGACCATCTCCGCATGATGATTCGCGGCTTCTCTGGGATGGATGCCGCCCTTCTCCGGCTTCACCATGTCGTACACATTGGCGAGGATGCGGCACGCGTCATCGACGATGCCAATCCCGACCGTATGGGCCGTCCCTTCGATCCCAAGCGCGTGCAACGTAGTCGGTACAGGCCGGGAACCAAAAGGATTTGTTTCCAACCGGAGGAGGCTTTTAGCCAAGTCTGCATTTCGACCGCCTCGCATGGAAATTAGGGACCGCGGGTCGCTCCTGTACACGTACCGCCCGATCCCCGCGAACCCGATGACGGTCGCGCTCCTTCTTCTCCTCGTCGTGGTCACGTTCCTGATCGGGCCCCTGGTCGCGGGTCCCGAGGGACTGTGGCCCCTTGGCGGACTGTGCTTCCTTCCTGTTGCGCTCGTCCTCGGTGCGATCGCCCTCTTCAAACCGAGCAAGACGCTCGTATTCGAGAACGGGATCGAGATCTCCCTCCCGTTGTGGCGCGTGATCCGAGGCGAACGGAGATACTACGCGTGGTCGGACATTCGCGACGTCTATCCACGCAGTTACGAAGTCGCAGGCTCCTTCTTGTCTCCTTTTGCCTCCTCGGCTGGCACGCTCGTCCACACCGGGATCGGACTCGAGACGCGGGAAGGCCGACGCCTTCTCATCCGCTTCACCCCGGGATCGATCCGCGGATTCCGGTCCGATTCGCGCGGATACCTCGAGTCGATGGCCGTGATCCGCGACCGATTCGCCCGTCGAGCGGAGCCGATGGTGCGGACGGCCCGCACCTTCTCCGACGCCCAAGTCCTCGAACTGCAGGCCCAAGCGCACGCGCCACTCATTCCCGTGTCGCGCGTGTTCCTAGCCTTCCTCCTCCCTCCCGCCATCGCGCGTGATCCGAGGCGAACGGAGATACTACGCGTGGTCGGACATTCGCGACGTCTATCCACGCAGTTACGAAGTCGCAGGCTCCTTCTTGTCTCCTTTTGCCTCCTCGGCTGGCACGCTCGTCCACACCGGGATCGGACTCGAGACGCGGGAAGGCCGACGCCTTCTCATCCGCTTCACCCCGGGATCGATCCGCGGATTCCGGTCCGATTCGCGCGGATACCTCGAGTCGATGGCCGTGATCCGCGACCGATTCGCCCGTCGAGCGGAGCCGATGGTGCGGACGGCCCGCACCTTCTCCGACGCCCAAGTCCTCGAACTGCAGGCCCAAGCGCACGCGCCACTCATTCCCGTGTCGCGCGTGTTCCTAGCCTTCCTCCTCCCTCCCGCCATCCTCGCGGCAATCCTCGTCGCGCTATTCGTCGCCCGCGTGACGCTGACAACCCCCATCGTCGCCGCCGCGTTCATCGTCGCGTTGATTCCTCCGGCCCAATCGATGATCCGGACCTTGCGCCGGAGCGAGCAACGAAACCTGCTTCTTTCGGAACTCGCGAAATATCAGGAGCACGTGAGGGAAGGAGCCTCCGCCGGGTCGGGCGATTCGGGGAAGGGCTGACCCGTCCTGCCTTGATGCCGGGCAGCGATGGCAGATCCGGTCGGGCTTCAGTCCCTCAACCGCGACCACAATCGGGCGAATCCGTCGAGCCGATCCTGCAAGGTGTTGGAGAAGGTCGCCAGCAGGGAGACGACCCGCGAAGGGTCGACGAGTTCGTACGTCTCCCCATTCGAACCGGCCCCGAGGGTCACGATCCCCGCGACGCTCAGCCGGGTGAGATGATAGGTGACCGTTCCCCGGGACCTCTTCAGACGCCGGGTCACTTCGCGGTGGGTCATCGGTCCCTCCACCGCGAGGCTCAGGATGATGGCGAGAGACGTGGCCCGTCGACATTCGGCCAACAACCGACGATCGACCTCGTCCAAGCGGCGGGCCTCCTTCGGAAGGACCAAGCGAGACGAGAAGAATCGACGGTAGTGACGGTCCGACACCCCAACGACGAGGCCTTGCCTCTCGAGCACCCGGACGTGATGGCTGATCCCGCTCAGCGAAATGCCGACGACCCGCGCGAGCTCGCGCATGTGGATTCCGGGAATCGAAGAAATCGCATCCAAGATGCGGCCGCGGACACCGGTCCCGCCGGCCGCCAAACCCTCACTCCCGGAAGAAAGTGGCCACGTAGATCAGGAGGAGGATCGCAACCTGGAGGCCCGCCACCACGAACAAGGGCAGCCCTCCGCCCCCTAGGAATCCGAAGACCAGCAGGCTGATTGCGACCCCTTCCCCGAGTGCGATTCCGAAAGCGCCCGTGAGGAAGAGGAAGGACCGGTGGCGATATCGCCGGAAGGTCGCGGCAGCGAGGAGCATCAGGGTGGCGGACAGGACCACGAGAAGGCCCGCCGCCACCGCATCCTCCACCGCCATCGCTTCGCGACCTCCTGCCGCGCATCATCGCTTCCGGCGTTCAACGAGGTAGATGGCGACGGCGGCCAACGCGGACGCGCCCACGAACCAACCGAGGAGCGAGGTCCAGTCGGTCGTTCCGGGCGAAAGGCCGCGTCCCGTGCCCCCTCCCGCGAGGATCTGGAGATCGAGAGACACCGCGCGGCTCGTGCCGCCTCCCGCCGCGGTCACGGCGACCGGGAACGTCCCCGTCGGTGCGTTTGACGCGACGATGAACGTCATGGTGGCGACCCCGGTGGCGAGGAATTCAGCGGTCGTGACGCTGACGCCAACGCCCGCCGGCAACCCGGACACGGATAGGACAACCGGGTTCGTGTAGTTGCCTTTCAAGGTCACGGTCACCGTCGCGGAGCCGATGCTTCCTGCCTCGATGGAAAGGACGGTCGCGTTCGCGGCGAGCTGGAGGCCCAAGACCTCGAGCTGGAAAGGCACCGAACGAATCGAAGTGCCGTTGTTGCCCCGGATGACCAAGGGGTAGACGCCGGGAGCCACGGCGGTGGAGACCGAGAGGGCGAGGGTGGCGGTCCCCGAGGGGGCCACGAAGGTTGGAGAGAACGTGCCCGCGACGCCCGGCGGAGCGCCGGACAGAAACAAATCCACGATCGATCCAGCATAGCCGTTCAAGGCGAGGACCGTCAGGTCCACCGTCGCATTGCCTCCGGGGGCGGTGCTAGTCCGAGACGGACTCGCCAACAGGACGAAATCGGGCTGAGGAGTCGTCGTATAGTAGGCCGTGAAGGAAAGCCCCGGTGCGCATTGGATCGTGTGGTCCCGCGCGCCGCCGTCGGACCAGGACGAGAACCAGTATTGGTAGGACCCGGAAAGCTGCGGGGATGTCGCATTCAACCAGACGGTCGCACCGTTCGGGCACCAGAATGAGGACGGTGTGGTGACGGCGCTCCCATTCACTTCCAGCCGCAGGCCCGAGGGTCCCGTATCGACCGTGGTCTTGTAGGAGACGGGGCCCGTCAGGCCGCTGAGCTTCACGACAAAGCCGTCGTCAATCGTTTGCGACGTGGTGTTCACGTGCGGGGACGTGTCGAACGCCCCCGGTGTGACCGGAAAGTCCGCGGAGCTCGTTTGGCCGGAGACATAAAGTTCCCCGCTCCCGTCAAGGAGGGCGCTCTGGGCTCGGTCCCCGCCCGATCCTCCGAGGTACGTCGACGAGAGCAAGGTGCTCCCGGTCGGATTGAGCTGACTGACGAACGCGTTCATGGTCAACGGGTCCCCGGGATGCGTTGGCTGGAT
>VBLS01000241.1 GCA_005878635.1 Methanobacteriota archaeon
GACACGTGAGCGGGTACCTCCGGGACAATGCGCTGCGGAAGCAGCTGGAAGAACGGGTCAAAGAGACCGCCCGCACCCGGCAGGCCGCGGAGGACGGCCTCCGCGACGCCCAGGACATGATCGACCAGGCGCGCCGCGTCGACGCGAACGTCACGGAGGCCGAGAAGGCCCTCGCCGAGGCAGGCGGGGCGATGGTCGCGAAGGACTACAAGGTCGCGGTCGAGAAGGCGAACGAGGCCCTCGAACGAGGGAAGCGGAACTACCGGGACCGCGCGCGGGCGATCGTCGACTCGAGCGCAAACCTGGGACGCCTCGCGAAGGGCGTCGGGGCCGATCTCGCCGAGACGGAGTCGACGCTCGCGAAGGCGGAAGGTGCCCTCGCCGGCGGCGACCTCGGAGTCGCCATCGACCTGGCCAAGAAGGCCTGGAAGCGGAGCGAGAAGATCCTCCAAGAGCACCTGTCGTCCTCCTTCTCCAACGCGCAAGCGCTCATCCTGTCCGCGAAGAACCTGAACCGCAACGTCGCCCCCATCGAGGACCTGCTCTCTCGCGCCCGGACGGCGATGGAGAACAACGACTTCCAGAGCGCGCTCGAATTCACGAAGGAAGGACTCGACACGATCCGGGAGGACCTCACCTCCGCGCAGGGGAAGGAGATCCGCGATGCGGAGGACCTGATGCGGTCCGCCGCGGAGCTCGGGGCGGACACGACGAAAGCCTCGAACCTTATCGAGCGGGCCCGGGGCGACATCACCAATCTCGATTTCGAGAAGGCGAAGAACGCGCTGAGCCAAAGCCGCGCGGAATCGGAGAAAGCTCTCCAGCGATCGCTCGAAGGGAGCGCGGGCGATTTCTCGCGCATCGTCCAGGAGTCGAGGGCGATGGGCGCCGACCCGACGGCCGCGCAGGACCTGTTCGCGAAGGCCGAGGGCGCGATCCGCAAAGGAGCGTACCGGGAAGCGGCTCAGCTCGCGAAGAAAGGGTTCCAGACGGCCCAGCAGACGCAATTCCAGCGGGTCGTCGGAGCCCTCGCGACGTCCCGCGAGAAGTTCGCCGCGGCCGCGAACATGGGCGTCGACCTGAAGGCGCCGTTCGAGGATTTGAACACCGCGCGCGAGGCGATCCGCCGCGGCGCATTCCGAGAAGCCCTCGATTACGCGAAGCGCGCGGATGGCGCCGTGGACGCGATCCTCGATCGATACCGCAAGGTTGAGGTTCGGTTGAAGGAGCTCCACCGGTCGTTCGCCGAGGTCGAGGGGTTCGGCGTGCAGACCCTCCGCGCCCGGAAGCTTGCCGAGGCCGCCCGCCAGGCCTACCAGGACCGGAATCCACCGGAGGTCGAGAAGGCGATCCAAGCTTCCTTCGAGGAGCTGCGGAGGGCGGAGCGCGAGCGGGTGATGGAGGCCATCGAGCGCACGGAGTTCATCTTGACGTTGGGCGAACAGAACGGGGCGGATTTGTCGGAGCCTTCGAGGTCGCTGCAGGAAGCGATCGTCGCGGTGAAGGCGGACGATTACCGCCGGGCACTGGACCTGGCCGCGGCCGTGCAAGCGAAAGTCGGGCGGATCCTCGCCGAGCGCGCGGCCGGACAGATCTCCTCCCTTCGGACGGCACTACCCCATCTCGGGGATGAGAGCGGGACCCTCAAGGCCCTGATCAACCGGGCGGACGCCTCGATGGCGGGCCAAGACTTCGAAGGAGCCCTGAAGGCGGTCGCGGAGGGCCAGGCGTTCGTCGAGGCGCGGGTCCGGACCCGGGCCGACGAGATCGTCGGAGACCTCGCGGTCGCGGTCCGCATCGGCGTCGACCTCGGCGCGAACGTGTCGAACCTCGAGGCGCTGCACCGCGAGCTGAACGCCTATCTCGCCAGCGGCCGGGCCGCGGAGATCGTCGGCACGCGCGAGAAGGCGACCGAGGCCTTGGCGGGCCTCGCGGACAACCTGCTCGGCCTCGTCCGAGGACGGGTCGCCACGATCCAGGGCCTCAAGGTCGACGTGGACGAGATGAACGACCTGGTGCGCCGGGCGCGCATGGCGCTCGGGGTCCAGAATTACCACGAGGGTCTGCGGCTCCTGAACGAGGCGAATGACCACGCGAACAAGGCGGCCGGGATGCACAAGCAGGCCTACAACGCGATCGCGACCGCGGCCGCGTTCGTCGCCGACGCGAAGAAACGGAACGTGGACGTCTCGAAGGTCGTCGAGATGCTGGTCGACGCGAAGAAGGCGTTCGAACAGATGGATTTGGAGCGCGCCCTCCAGCTCGCGGGGGCGGCCCGCGCGGAGACGGACAAACTCACGGTCCTCTATTCCTCGGCCCAGAAAATCTTGTCGTCCCGCGGGCGGCTCGAGCTCGCGGAGCGCCTCGGGATCGCCGCGCCGCATCTGCGGGAGGTCTTCGCGGACGCGAAAGAGGCGATGAAGGCGAAGGAATACGAGAAGGCCCTCGGGCTGGCCCAACGCACAGAGGACGAGTTCACCTCGCTCATCCGCGAGAGGCTCCTGCTCACGTTGAACGAAGCGGA
>VBLS01000242.1 GCA_005878635.1 Methanobacteriota archaeon
ATCCGCAGGCGGTGGCGCTGTTGTAAGAATGATGGAACTCGAGAGAACGAAGGTGGATGACCCCGGCCCGTTGGACCGATACAACTGCAGATATGTGGACGAAAGGACTTTCTCGGCCAACGCAGCCCAGAAGAAACCGTCGGTGCCAATCACGATCGACGGGATTCCGGCCTCGGCTGTAGGCCATGAATCGACTGTGAAAGGACCGGACCATGTGATGAAACTCCCCGTGATTGATCCGATCAGGACCTTGAGCGAGGTCAGCCCCGAGGCAACGTATCCCACGAGGACCGCGCCACCTCGTTGGTCAACATCGAATCCTCGATAGTCGGTACCGCTCGGGAGATTGCCGGATGGCACAGTCAGCTTGGCCGTCCACGTGAGCGCGTTTTGTTGTCCGTTGGCGTAGCTGAACCGTCCGCTCGCGTACGCGATGTTCGCTCCGTCGTACCAGAACGCCCAGAACCGGTCTCCAAAAGAGAAGGTCTTCCGTTGGATGGAATAGTCCGTCGCCGCCGAAGATGTCGAACTGCCCGCGGCAATCGGATCGATGGCGGTCAGGTTGACCGGGAAGACGACGAAGACCGCGGGACCGGCAAGAGAGCCGGCCGAAAAGGGGCCTGCGTAGGCGGTGCCTGCGCCTGCATCGCTCCAGTCTAAGGACATGCGACGGGTCCAGTTCAGCGGATCTTCAGTCGGCCCGATTGTCAGGCTGAGGTCGGCGGGCGTCACGTCGACCGGTTCGTCCAGCGAGGCAAAGTCGAGCGCATAACTGTCGTTGAAAACTACCGAATCGAGCGTATGGGTGACCCAGATGAGGGGAAGCGTCAACTGTCCGTGACGCTCAGCAGCGACTTTGGGTGGCCCATTGTCGCGGAACACATAGCTGATCGTGACGTCGCCTGACGCCAGGCCGACCGTGAAATCGTAACGGACCCTGTAGAAGGAGTCGGTCGCATTTAGAACGACGACCGATGTAAAGAGAGCGATCCCAGGTGAGAGAACCACGAACGTCGACGCATTGACGAGGACTTCCCCCTCGGCAGTCTCGTATTTCATCAGATAGGGCCTGTCCTTCGGGAACGAGTAATTTCCCGCCACGGTCGTGTAGACGTATTCCGATCCGGTCTCGTTCAGAACCGTGGCGACTACACTGGAAGGAAGCAGCGACCTGACTGGCTCTGCAGGCACGGACGATGAAATCACGGTGCCTGGTTCGGGGGAGGGACCACCTGGAGAATCGGTCGAGTTAATCGGGAGAGGGGCCGAATCAGAATTGGGGAGTTCGACATTTTGAGGGTGATTCGATGGAAGCGAGCCCGCTGGCAAATTCGCCTCCACGACGGGCACCATCAGAACTAGGACCAGCAGGACGCCGAGGATTGAGGCGCCGAATCGTAGGACGTCAGGCAAGCGCCGCGACCTCCACCTCCGCAGCCTAATGCCAGCACTCGAATAGAGCGGATCTCGACCGGCAGATGACACTATATCCACTCCCCTCCGCTCGGAGGATATTCGTCCGCCAGAAGAACCGAATGCTATCCCTGTTGCCCGTTCCGGTCCATGGGGATAGGGCATATCCCGAAGGATAGTCTCAAGCGCATCCCACCGTTACATGGTATGGGCAGGTCGGAGGGAACGACTACGAATTCCAAGAAATTGGAGGAACGCTTTCAAACGCTCGCCGACGACGTTGGCCACTTCTCGAGCGAGGTCACCGATGTCCTCGCGCCGGGAGGGAGGGACCGATCGTGGCTCGCGACTCGGAACCTCGAAATTGTCCGCACGGTGTTTGGGAAGTGGTGCATTGAGATCTTCGTGGTCCTCTACAACCTTGGACCGATCGGGTTCGAGGTCCTCCGCCGGAGGCTCGAGACGATTAGCCCGCGCGTGCTGTCGCGGAAGTTGAAGATGATGGAGGAGCAGGGGATCGTTCAACGGACCCTGATCGATACCCGCCCTCCGAGCGTGCGCTACTCGCTCACGGACAAGGGAGCAACCGTCGCAAAGATCGGGACCCCCGTGTTCCTGTTCCTTAGCTTCCGAAAGTAGTCCGATGCCGGGAAGCGGAACACATCGGTCAACTTCCCTCCTTATCGCATCGGCGTGTTCAAGTCCCGTTGCTCCTGTAGAACCTGCTTCAAGAGTGGCTTCCTCAATCGCCCCATTTTCCAGCGGTCTA
>VBLS01000243.1:0-2556 GCA_005878635.1 Methanobacteriota archaeon
GTGATCGAACGTATGGACGCGATGATGGGACACCTGAAGTCGCGGCTCCCGTCCGACGTCGTCGTCGCCATCACCGCCGATCACTCCACGCCGGTCTCCGTCAAGGAGCACTCCGGGGACCCGGTCCCCCTCACGATCTTCGGCGAGGGGGTCCGCGTGGACGGCGTCCCGACGTTCGACGAACGGAGCGTGGCCCACGGGTCCCTCGGCCGGGTCCGGGGACAGGACGTGATGAACCTCCTGCTCGACCTTTCGAACCGCGCTCCGAAGTACGGCGCGTGAGCCCGTCAAGGCCTAATACGCGGAGGAAGTTGCGGCGCGGGTCGGGCGACGGAGAGGACACGATGGCGCAGATTGACCTCAGCATCATCATCCCGATTGCGATCTTGGCGGGCCTGGGATTCGCGGGCCTCCTGACGAGGGACGTCCTGCGGAGGGACACCGGCAACGACCGGATGCGGGAGATCACGGCCGCGATCCAACAGGGGGCTCGGGCCTTCCTGCGCCGGCAATACCGGAGCATCGCGATCATCGCCATCGTCTTGGCGATCGTCTTCGCGGGGGCCATCTTCGGCTCCGCGGTGGCGGCGGGAAAATCGAACGCGGTCGAGCTTGGCCTGAAGACGGCCGGCGCCTTCGCCCTCGGGGCCGCCTTCTCCGCCCTCTCCGGCTTCATCGGGATGCAGGTCGCGATCCGGACGAACGTCCGGTCCGCCGCGGGATCCTTGAAATCCTTCAACGACGCCCTCGTAATCGCCCTTCGCGGCGGCGCCGTGTCCGGCCTTTCGATCGTCGGCCTCTCCCTCGCGGGTGTCTCGATCCTCTATTACGGGTACGGCGCCCTCACGCCGGCCTCGTCGCAGAACGATCTCGTCCTGTCCATCGTTGGCTTTGGATTTGGCGCGAGCCTCGTCGCGCTCTTCGCGCAACTGGGGGGCGGCATCTACACGAAGGCCGCCGATGTCGGGGCGGATTTGGTCGGCAAGGTCGAGGCCGGTATCCCCGAGGACGACCCGCGAAATCCCGCGGTCATCGCAGATCTCGTCGGCGACAACGTGGGCGACTGCGCCGGCCGCGGCGCGGACCTGTTCGAGTCGACGGCGGCGGAGAACATCGGTGCGATGATCCTCGGCGTCGCCCTGTTGCCCGTCTTCGGGATTGCGGGCGTCATCTTCCCGCTCGTGGCCCGCGGGTTCGGAGTCCTCGCGTCCATCGTCGGGGTCTACGTGGTGCGGGGGCGGGAAGCGGAGTCGCCGATGGCCGCCTTGAACCGCGGCTACTTGGTGACGACGGTCATCGCGGCTATCCTCTTCGGTGCGGCCGCATGGGCCATGCTGGAGCCGACCGGCGGCGCGGCGGACCCATGGACCTGGGCGAGGTATTGGGCCTGCGGGATCGCGGGCATGGTCACCGCCTTCCTGTATGTTTGGATCACGCAGTACTATACGGAGGCCACCTACAGGCCGGTGAAGGATATCGCCAAGGCCTCCGAGACGGGACCGGCCACGAACATCATCGCCGGCTTTTCCGTCGGCCTCGAAGCGACGTGGCTGCCCATTATTGTGGTGTCGGGTGCCTTGCTAATCTCCTATTGGCTCGGGCAAACGACCGGCATCGCGGGCGGAGGTCTCTACGGCACCGCGATCGCGACGATGGGGATGCTCTCGACGGCCGCCTACATCCTCGCGATGGACACCTTCGGTCCGATCGTCGACAACGGAGCGGGCATCATCGAGATGTCCGGCATGTCTCAGGAAGCGCGGAGGAACATGGACAAGCTCGACGCCGCCGGCAACACGACGAAGGCCCTGACGAAGGGCTACGCGGTCGGAAGCGCCGCGCTCGCGGCCTTCTTGTTGTTCAATGCCTACCTCGAGGAGACAGGGATTGCCAAATTCGGCGTGAACATCGCGCACCCGGAGACGTTCATCGGAGGGTTCATCGGGGCGGCGCTGGTCTTCCTCTTCACCGCCTACGCGATCCGCGCCGTGGGGAGAGCCGCCTGGGCCATCATCAAGGATGTCCGAGACCAGTTCCGGGAGAACCCCGGCATCATGGCGGGGACCGCCAAGCCGGACTATGCGCGGTCCGTCGACATCGTGACGCGAAGCGCGCTGCGGGAAATGGTCGTGCCGGGACTCCTCGCGGTGGCGACCCCGGTCGCGGTCGGCCTTTTCTTCCGTTTCGTCCGGGTGACCCCCGGACTGCTCGCGGGGGAACCGCTCGGCGGGACCCTCATGGTCGGGACGATCGCGGGCGTCCTCATGGCCCTCGTCCTCAACACGGGAGGAGGCGCATGGGACAACGCGAAGAAATTCATCGAAGCGGGGAACCTGGGCGGCAAGGGGAGCCCGACGCACAAGGCCGCCGTGGTCGGGGACACGGTCGGGGATCCTTTCAAAGATACGGCGGGGCCTTCACTCCATATCCTCGTGAAGTTGCTCTCAACGATCACGCTCGTCATCGCGCCGCTCCTGATCCCCTAGATTCTAGGCGGCATCCCGACGGACCTTTCGCAAACCATGCCAACCGTTAAATCCGGTCCCCCGTTTCCTC
>VBLS01000243.1:2613-3104 GCA_005878635.1 Methanobacteriota archaeon
GGCGACCTATTCGCAGGCTCATCGTCGTGGTCGTGGCCCTGATCGTCGTGATCGCGGGCGCCGTGATCGTGTACGTTCAGTTGACGCGACCTACGGGGACGGAATGCCCACTGTCGTCCACGAATCCTCTGATCTTCGACCAGCCCGAGGCGCCGGACACCGTGGACCCTCAAGTGACATTCTCGACGCCAGGGTGGGGCGCGGTCCAACAGGTCTACCAGACCCTCGTGATGTACAACGGCTCTCGCTACGAGGCCTTCCTTCCCGTCCTCGCGAAGAGCTGGGACGTGTCGACGGACCGGTTCAACTACACGTTCCACCTGCGGCAGGGAATCCACTTCTCCAACGGAGACCCGCTGACCGCCTACACGATGTGGTTCAGCCTGTATCGGACGATCGTCATGAACCAACCGCCGGAGTTCATCTTGGGGCAGAATTTCTTCCTCCCGGGTCTGAGCAACCTGACGGCCACGCCGGGCGAAATCGACAAC
>VBLS01000227.1 GCA_005878635.1 Methanobacteriota archaeon
AAGCTCCCGACCTCTGGGCGGTTGGGGTCAGTGTCGTCGGTTACTTCAACTGGATGACCGCGATGTCGAACGAGCGCGGCTATCTGCAGCGGTACGACCGCCAGAAGATGGGGCATCCGGACACGGACGCGGACCGGTTCCGCAAGTATTCGCCGATCTATTTCTTGGACAGCATCCGGGCCCCCGTCCTGTTCACCGGCGGCGCGCACGATCCCCGGTGCCCCGTCACGGAGGCGCGGGCGATGGTCGAGGAGATGCAGAAGATGGGGAAAACCGTCGACTACCTCGAGTTCCCGGACGAAGGCCATTCGCCCCGCAAGATGTCGAATCAGATCCGGCTCCACGAGCGCGCGATCGAGTGGCTCACGCGGTACCTGCCGGACGCGTGACGCCTCACAGGGAGGCGCGCATCGCTTTCAGGAGCCAGTCGATGGTCTCGAGGTCGGCCTGGGTGCCCATCGTCCCGATGCGGATCGTCTTGCCGCGGAGCGGTCCGAGGCCGCCGGAGATGTAGATGTTATGCTCCTCCTTCAGCCGACGGACGAGGCGCATCGGGTCCACGCCCTCGGGCGGCGTCAGGCACGCGACCGTGTTGGACAAGTGCGCCGCGGGCCCCACCGGCTTGAAGCCTAGGTCGATGAGGCCGGCCCGCAATTTCGCGGCGACCTTCGCGTGCCGAGCAACGCGGGCCTCGAGGCCTTCCTTCCGCAAGAGCGTCAGGGCGCGGTGGAAGGCGTAGAACAGGTTGGAGGAGATCGTCGTGGGCGTCGGATGCCAATCGCCCCATTCCCGCTCGTACCGGTCCCAGGTGAAGAGGTTCAGGTACCATCCCTCGACCGACGTGGGATCCACCGACTCCCACAGGGCGGGGGCCACGGCCACGGGGGCGATGCCCGCGGGGGCCGCGATACATTTCTGGGACGCGGTGAAGCCCGCGTCGATGCCGAGTTTGCCGAAGGGGAGCGGAAGGCCGCCGAGAGACGAGACCGCATCGACGACGACGAACGCATCCGCCGCATGGGCGGCCTCGACGATCGGTTCGAGGGCGTTCGTGACCCCGGTCGAGGTCTCGTTGTGGACGAAGACCACGGCCTTCGTCGGGGTCTTGAGCGCCGCGCGGAGCTTGGCGAGGTCCGGAGCCGCTCCCCATGGAGAGGCGACGACCTCCGCCTTCACGCGGTGAGACTGGAGGACCTCGTGCGTCCGCTCTCCGAAGAAGCCGTTCGAGACCACGACCACGCGGTCTCCCGGCCGAAGGAACGTGTAGGCGATGGCTTCCAGGGCGGCGTGGCCCGGACCTGCGATCGGGAAGACGTGGGCGTCCGGCGCAGACCAGAGGTACCGCAGCATGTCGTGCGTTTCGGAATGGGCCTTGACCCAGGCGTCCCCGTAGTGTGGGAGGGCCGCTTTGGCCATCTCCTCGCGCACTTCGGGAGGCAGCGGAACGGGCCCGGGAATGAAGAGAAGCCCCGGATCCATGGAACCCATGCCATCAATGGGCCCGACGATACTTCAAGCTGTCCCGACACGGATTGACACGCGACCTCAATCGCGGATCCCGTCTTCCGAGACGCTGAACACGGCCTCGGCCTCGGGCAGGCTTGGCGAGTCGATCAGCCGCGCGATCCGCTTCCCGCCTTTCGACTTGCGGAGGTACACGCGGAACGTGGCACTGTGGCCCACGATGTGCCCGCCGACCGGCCTCGTTGGGTCCCCGAAGAACGCGTCCGGCTTCGCGTGGACCTGGTTCGTCACGTAGACGACGGCGTTGTGGATGTCCCCGAACCGCATGAGCTCGTGGATGTGCTTGTTCAACAGTTGCTGCCGCTCCGCGAGGACGCCCCGACCGATGAACTCGGCCCGGAAGTGGGCGGTCAGGGAGTCAATCACGATCAGCCGGATCGGGAAGTCCTGGGTTAGCTCCTGGGCCTTCTCGACGAGCAGCATCTGGTGGTGGCTGTTGAACGCCCGCGCGACATGGATGCGTTTCAGGATCGCATCCGCATCGAGATCGAGCGCGTCCGCCATGTGGCGGATTCGCTCGGGCCGGAAGGTCTGCTCCGTGTCGATCCAGACCGTATCCCCGTTCATCCCGCCGTCGTCCTCCGGACGGGTCACGTTCACCGCGAGTTGATGCCCGATCTGGGACTTCCCGCTCCCGAACTCGCCGTACATCTCCGTGATCGCCTGCGTCTCCAGCCCGCCGCCGAGCAGCTCGTCGAGGGCCTTCGAACAGGTCGTGAGCTTCGCGACGGACTTCCGGCGCTCCAGGATCACGTCGCCGGTCTCGAAGCCCCCGATGTCGACCGCCTCACGGGCCGCGATGATGATTTTCTGGGCCACGTTCGTGCCGATCTCGGCGGCGTCCGCCACCATCGTGGGCGAGGCCACCGCCAGCCCCATGAGGTCCGTGAACCCGGCCTCTTTCAGCTTCTCCGCGGTCGCGGGCCCGACGCCGGACAGCTCTTCAATCGACTTGATGGCCTTGACGGCTACCGCCACCTTGTCACCCGTTTTCTCATCCCTGGCCATACTTAAGGCCGTAAGTCAGGGAGGTGGGTGAAACTATCGTTTTTGGGGTCGACTAGCTCGAGAATTTCTTGCTCCCCGGATGGGGCGGAAACCGAATTCCTCCTCTCCGACGGGAGCCTACGTTTTTCCAATCGGACGCCTTCCTGCCGCGGGATGCCCGCGCGCCTATCCTTCGATCGGGTCGCCACGATCTACGACGCGACGAGGGGACTCGCGCCTCGCGCGATGGCCAGGGTCCTCGGGGTCCTCGTG
>VBLS01000228.1 GCA_005878635.1 Methanobacteriota archaeon
CTCGAGCCCGAAGTCGTCGCGACGGACGCGCTGCGATCGTACGTCGCGTTCCATCCGCGCGGCGTCCTAGGATCGATTATGCCGTGGAACTTCCCGATGTGGCAGATCGTCCGGTTCGCGGTGCCGGCCCTGATCGCGGGCAACACGGTGGTCGTCAAGCCCGCGAGCGCGACCCCGCAATCGGCCCTGAACCTCGAGGCGGCGTTCCGAGAGGCTGGCCTGCCGGACCACGTCTTCCAGGTCGTCCTCGGCGATCGAACGACGGCGACGGCCTTGATCCGCAGCCCGGTCTCCGTCGTCAGCTTGACCGGCTCCGTCCCGACCGGGATTGCCGTCGCCCGCGAGGCGTCCAAGGACGTCAAGAAAGTCGTCTTGGAACTCGGCGGGTCCGATCCCTTCATCGTCGCCGAGGACGCGGACCTTGACGCCGCCGCGAAAGGCGCCGTCGCGGGTCGGTTCATCAACAACGGGCAATCGTGCATCGCCGCGAAGCGCTTCTTCGTCGTGGATTCCGTCGCCGATGATTTCCTCGCGAAGTTCGCGGAACGAATGCGAAACCTGAAAGTCGGCGACCCGCTCGACCCGTCGACGGACATCGGCCCGCTGGTCAACGCCGGTCAGCGCGAGGAGATCGAGGGCCAGGTCCAGGACGCGTTGGCGAAGGGGGCCAAGGCGGTCGTCGGAGGCCATCGCCTGTCCCGGCCCGGTTGGTTCTTCGAACCGACGTTGCTCGCGGGCGTGACGAAAGAGATGCGGGTCCTGCGAGAAGAGACGTTCGGCCCGGTGGCACCCGTCCTCCGGGTCCCGGACCTGGAGAGCGGGATCCGCGAGGCGAATGATTCGGAGTTCGGCCTCGGCGCGAGCCTCTGGACGCGAAACCTGGACCGAGCGGACGAACTGGCGCGCCAGATCGAGTCGGGGCTCGTCTTCATCAACGGCGCGGTGAAATCGGATCCGAGGATGCCCTTTGGCGGGATCAAACATAGCGGCGTCGGCCGAGAGCTCAGCCGGTACGGTCTGCTCGAAATGGTCAACGTCAAGACGGTCGAGATTTTTTCGGGCGAGACGGGCCGCCCGGCGCCGCCAAAAGACACTGAGTGATGGCGCCCTTCTCGGGTAGTCCTTTTTTGAATTGCATGTTAGCCCCGAAAGTGAGAATGGCCCGGTGCTCAGCGGATTCGGTGCTCGGGAAGGACGCTGAGGGGGAGATTCGAACTCCCGAGGGCCTTGCGGCCCACCAGATCTCAAGTCTGGCGCGTTGGACCGGGCTTCGCTACCTCAGCGGCCTCACCATTGCCCGAATCCGGAAATACCTTGTCCCGCTCAGTTGCCAGAGGGCCGAAGAGGCCCTACGTCCAGCTCGAAGGCGATCACCGGCTGGACGAGCGAATAGGCCTCGAGAATCCGGGGATGGACCTCGCCAAACCGACCGACCTCGTGTCCCTCGACCATCACGGATGCAGCCCGGCCAGGGATGAAGTTCCCATCCTCGACCGGGGCTACGTCCCCCGCGCGGCCGACGTCCCGGAGGAGGCTGAGGACCAGCGACTTCGCCTCCGTGAACGCGGCCTTGTGATGCATCGCCGCCGCCGCGATGTGCCGCACGTTCCTCGCCTCGATCACGACATCCGCCGTTTCGAAGATCCGTTGCGGCAGCTCGCGGTGCTTGTTGAGTCGGAAGATGTTGAGGAGCGCGGGCAGCAAAGCCGAACGGAGCGTGGTCAGGTCTTCCCCCAGCGGGTTGATCACCTCCACCCTCGGAGGAGCCTCGCCCGGTTCCTTGGAGGACGCGATCGTCAGCGACATGACCTCTTGGTACCCGTAGCCGATGAGGAGGACCCTCAGCGCGTCCGTGAATTCGTTCTCCGGCCATGCGTCGCCGATCGTTTGACGGCGGGGCAGGCCGCGAGGATAGCGGTCGTATCCCCAAGCGATGGCCAAGTCTTCCGCCAGATCGACCTCATGCAGCAGGTCCAATCGATAGGCGGGCGATGAGACCGCGATGCGATCGCCGTCGGCGTGCGCGTCATGGCGCATCCGTCGGAGGAATTCGACCGCCTCCGATGGGGTCAGGGAGAGGCCGAGACGTTCGCTCGCGCGCCGCAGGTCCAAGGAATGGGGCCGCGGCGAAAGGTCGGGCGTCGCGAAGGTCTTGTCCGCGTACTTCGTCCGGACGAGCTCGATTTGGCCGCCTCGTTCCGCTAAGGCAGTCGCCAGGATCGCGAGGCAGCCGCTCACGGCCTCCAGGTCGGTCCCGGTGACGTCGAGGAACAGGTTCCTCGTGTCCGATGTGAGCTGCGTCAGGATCCCGTTGATCACCGGCGGGAAACTGAGGACCTTGCCGGCGGAGTCGGTGATGATCGGGAACAGCGGCTTGGGCTCGACGAGATGGGCAAACTCCCGGCCTTTCTCGTGCTTCGCGAGGATCTCGGAGAGGTCCATCTCCTGCGCCAGTCCGAGCGGCGTGAAACGGACCTCCCGCGGTCGGACCGCCTTGTACGTGAACGGCGGCGAGACCCGATCGAGGTCGTGGATCCCGATGGCCACCTTCTTCTCCTGCAGGTCGACGATCGATCGGAGGAGGTCATCGTCCAGATCGAGGCCGCGGATGATGCCGCCGACCGCGAACGGTCGGACATTCGAGACGCTGGAGTCGACGATGAAATCGAGGCTCGCGGCTTTGACCGGGTAGACAGCGAGGCCCGCCTCGAGCCCGAGGAACCCCCGCAGCCCGCGGGCGATCCCTTCGACGGAATAGAGATCCGGCCGATTCGGGAAAATGTCGAAGGTCATCACGTGATCTTGGACGCCTTCCGGCCCCGCGCCCATGTATGTGATGCGATCGACGCACTCCTCGAGGCTCAAACGCTTCCCGAGCAGGTCGATGAGATCCTCGTATCGGACGTCGATGTTGGTCAAGGACGGGCCGATATCGTCTCGTTATTTATACAATATCGAGGAGAATCGATACGGTCCCCGGCGAAGTCGTGAGTCGCTTCCGGTCGGGGACCCAAGGTTCAAGTGACCCGCCGAAATCCTCGGGGACCCAGCCATCGAATCCGAGCGGACGATTCCGAAGGGTCGGAGGCTCCGGGGGATTGGCATGGACGGACAACACACCATCGGCATCGCCGGCGTGGGAAAGATGGGGGAAGCCCTCGTGCGCGGTTTGCTCGTCGGCCACGTCTTCCCGCCGGCCCGAATCTTCGTGAGCGACGCGATCCCGCCGCGGGCCAAGGAGGTCTCGGCGAAACATGGGGTCGGATTCTCGGAGACGGTCCAGGATCTCGCGGGACGTGCCGACATCCTCGTCCTCGCCGCGAAGCCGAAAGACATGGCCTCCCTCCTCGGTGCCATCGGCCCCCGTGTCAAGAAGGATGCCCTTGTGATTACCCTCGCCGCAGGCGTCCGCACCTCTTTCATCGAGAAAGGCCTCGCCCGCCGCGGTCGGGTCGTCCGCATCATGCCGAACTTGGCCTGTGCCGTCGGGGAGGGCGCGACCGCGTTCGCCCTGGGCAAGACCGCGACGGAACACGACGCGCTCACCGTCGAGGAGATCTTCGGCGCGATCGGACGGGTGACGATGGTCGAGGAGAAGATGCTCGACGCCGTCACCGGGCTGAGTGGCAGCGGTCCGGGATTCATCGCGGCCCTCGCCCATTCGATGATCGAAGGAGGGGTGCGGTCAGGTCTGCCCCGCGAGGTCGCGTACAAGTTGACCCTCCAGACGATGAAGGGGACCGCGGAACTCCTCCTGATCGATGGCCTGGAACCGATGCAACTGTTCCGAATGGTCGCGACGCCGAACGGGACGACGGAAGCCGGTTGGAAGGTGATGGAGGCGCGCGGAGTCCCGTCCGCGATCAGCGACGGGATCGTCGCCGCGTCGGCGCGCGCCGCGGAACTGGCGTCCGAGGTCGCGAAGGCCGCCCACCGGTAATCTCGTCCGGTCCGGAATCAAGCCACGACGGAGGAGATCTCAGAGGGACGGCTCCGCGAAATCGAGGGCGGACCGCGACCCGGCAGAACCGAGAACCGCCGCCCGAACGGGGGGGAGGAGGCCCGCGCTCGGAACGCGGTTGTCGACCGCCGTCACGAGGG
>VBLS01000229.1 GCA_005878635.1 Methanobacteriota archaeon
TATCGAGCATGTCCAATATTAATGTGGTCATCTGGTGGCACGTGAAGGCCCGGGCCACGTGGACCCGGGGCAGGACGTCCTCCCGCGCCAGCCCCGCCCGCTTCCCGAGGGCGACCATCCCGTGCGGATCGACCGAGTTCCCGCCGTCCAGGAAGACGACCTCGTGGCCCTCCATGACCGCGCGCACCGCGAGGAGGGTCGTCAGGTGGAACACGAAGTCGGAGCCGCTGTCGATCAGGGTG
>VBLS01000231.1 GCA_005878635.1 Methanobacteriota archaeon
CGCAAGGGACGAGGTGCATGCGTTGCTCGTGGGCGGCTTGTCGACGACCCTCCGCATGGCCCGCGAAGCGTACGAGGCGCAGCGGAAAGCCTACACCGATTCCCTGTTGACCACGGCGATCGCGGCATTCACCGCGTGGACCGCGCTGCTCGTCGGCCTGTTTATCGCCCTCAACGGATTCAATCTGGTGACGGGGCGCTGGGAAGTGCCGATCGCCGGGGCGACGGTCACGACCCTCGTCTTCGGCATCCTCTTCCTGGTTTCCGTGCGGCGTCGGTACGTTCCGAGGCTCGCCCGCTATCGCGAGTGGACCGAAC
>VBLS01000232.1 GCA_005878635.1 Methanobacteriota archaeon
CGCCGGAGTCGGGGCAGGCGAACACGTTCGAACTGCTGGTGAGCGCCTCGGAACAGGTCCCGGATTGGTTGGATGCGCAGCGACGCGCGGGCCTGAGCGGGGATCCGAAGATGGCGTTCCTCATCCTCTTGCTGACCTTGTTCACCGGGAGCTTCCTGATGAACGGCTTGGCTCAGCTGTTGTTTGGAGGAATCGCCTCGGCCGGGATGGCCTACTTGGCCATCGGGGCTTTCCTCGTGGGGCTCACCGCGTGGATCTATCTCCGATGGAAGCGGGAGGAAGAGGCCCGTCTAAATCGATCCCGGGCCGTCTGGGAAGCCCATCTGAAGGCCCTCCATGCGCGCATGGACCGCTTCCTCGAGGAGATGTAGATCGTGGCCGGCGTGGCGCCCCCGGACCGACCCGACCTCTACGTGGTCGCTAGGCTTCTCGAAGGTCTGTGGCGGGAGCACGCGCCGATGGTGAAGACCCGCCTTCAGGTCGCGGCGAACGT
>VBLS01000230.1 GCA_005878635.1 Methanobacteriota archaeon
CCTTGTTGATCGTCCTCGCCCTCGCAAGTGTCTCGCTCGTCGTGAATCTATCCGGATTGTGGTGGCTGTGGGCGCCCCTGTTGGCTTCCCTCGCGACCCTCGCCGCGGTCTTCCTCCGGGAAGTCGACGTGCCCGTGGGGGGCCGCTCGCCCGCCGAGGTCCGTCAGGCCCTCGCCGCCGTGCTTGGGACCTCCGCGATGGCTCGGGCTCCGCGGGAGGATCTTGTGACGGCCCGGCTCAACGCGCTCGCCGCGATTCGCTTCCGGACCCGCGTGACGGATCAAGGCACGGTCCTGTCCTACCAAGTTTGGATGACCCGAGCGGGTTGGGTCCTCCTCGCCGCCCTCGTCCTCTCCGTCGTCGGAAGCGTCGTTGCGTTGGCGGCCGGACTCGTGCTCGTCGGGCGAGGGTCGAAGTTCGTCAAGTCCGTCGGGGC
>VBLS01000255.1 GCA_005878635.1 Methanobacteriota archaeon
TGTCTACATCCGAGAGGGAGGCCTCCGCGCGCTCAAGGACGAGTACCACCGGATCATCTGGAGGGACCTTGGAAAGTACGCGGACCAGAACGTCGACGACATCGCCGACAAGGTCGAGACGACCTTGGTCCTCGACTACCTCCTGTCGCACAACCGCATCCACTACCTCGTTGACCGCTGGGCCGCGGCGCAAGAGTCTGGCGACGGCAAAGTCCGGTACGGGCCCTATCAGGCGACGTGGTATTCCGCGCCGCCGAAACCCGCGATGGTCCCCGAGGACGTCGGGAACCTCGAGGAGGCGCTCGCGAACATGGAGGCCTTCCGGCAATACATCAATCCCTCCTACGCGGAAGGCGTCGCGAAACTCGTCGAGGGCCGCCTCGACGAACGGAACGTGAACGAGTGGAAGGCCTTCTTCATCGGCGGGCGCTTCGCGGTCGAGATGGCGAACGTGTTCTCGCGGCAGCCGCCGGGCTGGAAGGACTTCGTCCGTTTCTTGAATCGCAAGACCTCTGTCGGGGCGACGAACTACGTGCGGATCCAGTATTCCTACAATCCGGAGATGCTTGAGCGAGGGCAGAAGGAGTTGACCAAACGCATCGGAGGTCCTGAGGCGGTGCCCAACCTTTTCGCGGCAGAATCGCCGGACTTTCCTCCCGTCTACCTCCTGTAGCTCCGAATCCGTGAATCAATAAACTACACCCGCGCAATCAATTTCCGATTCGCGTCCCGGCGGTCGCCGCCCTCACCTTTTTATCGCCCGCCCAGGTTCCGGCGGCATGTCGCTGTCGGACCGGTTCGGCACGAGCCGGGCCGTCCACGGCTCCATGCTCTTCCTCGTCCTGGTCTGGGGGCTCGCGTTCGTCGCGATCAAGCAGGCCCTCGGGTACATGTCGTGGATCACCCTGACGTTCCTGCGCTTCGTGGTTGCCGACCTGCTGTTCGTCGGTTCCCTCGCGGCGCGGCGCCAGCTCCGGCCCGTCCCGCGTCGGGCGGACCTCCCTCGGCTGACCCTCCTCGCGTTTGTCGGCTTCACCGGATACCACCTCTTTCTGAACCTCGGTGAAACCGACCCGACGGTGACCGCGGGGACCGCGGCGCTCATCATCGCCTCGACTCCGGCGTTCATCGCGGTGCTGTCGATCCCTCTCCTCAAGGAGAAGATCCGCCCCCTCCAGGCCGCGGCCATCGCCCTCGCGTTTGGCGGACTCGGCCTGATGATCTCCTTCGCCCACCCGGGAAGCCAGTTCCGGTTCCAAGCCTCCCAGGGAGCGCTGACCGTCATCCCTTCGGCCATCTTTTCCGCCCTCTATGCGGTCTTCGGTAAGCGATCGCTCGTTCGATATCCGCCGGCCACCCTGATCACCTGGACCCTCCTGATCGGGACCGTCCTCCTGCTTCCGCTCATCGCGCTCACCTTTCCCGAGTTCGTCCGAGACCTCACGACGATGGGGATCAGTGGCTGGCTGCCGGTCCTGTTCCTCGCGCTCCTCCCGACGTTCCTCGGATACACGATCTGGTTTCGGGCCCTTGCTCGTCTTCCGGCGGCGTCCGCCGCGGCCTACATCTATGCGAGCACCCTCGTCGCCGTGATCGGTGGCATCCTAATCCTCCAGGAATCTCTGACGACGGCCTCCCTGGTGGGGGGAGCGATGGTGATCGTCGGCGTGGTCGCCGCCCAACGTTTCGGTCGCCGCTAGTCGGATCCGCGTCGGTCCATCGCATCCAATACGTCCGCGGCCCACCCATCATGGGCCATCGTCGAGCGATCGGGAAGGCGCGACCGTGGGAACCACTCCAATGCGGCGACATTCGGACCCGGTGCGACGTGCGGCGCCGCCTTTAAGTCCGCTCGATGGTGGAAGATGAGGTGCCATGCGCCGTCTCCGAAGGACTCGATGTGGCTCAATTTCGGGACGACGGACGCCAGGCCGGCCTGCGTCGTCGCGATCCTCTTGGCGGCTTCGTCTGGATGCTCGAGATGACCCAGGTAATCGTCGGGGGGGAACCAGCCTCGCTGCCCGTCGTACCGGGAGACGTCCTCGTACTTCACGAAGAGGACTCGGTCGTCGGCGCGAATCGCGATGTCCGCGACGAGCTTGTGAACCGCGCACTTGGTTGCCATCTCTCGCCCCCGATCTCGGACGCGAGATGGGGCCAGACGCCAAGAACGCTTCCGTCACGGGTCAGCGGATTCGTTCCAGTTGGAAGGACCCGATCATGATCGCCTTATTCGTGAACTTGTACGGGACCCAGTCGTGGGTCTGGACCTCTCCCAATCCGACGACCTGGAGCTGGGTCTTCTGCTTGTCCGACTTGAAGTGGATCGCGCCGTCGACCATGTGCTCCATGGCCTCGAGGGTCTGGTCGTT
>VBLS01000256.1 GCA_005878635.1 Methanobacteriota archaeon
TCGAAGGGAGCGGCGGAGGCCTGAGCGGATCGAGCCGCTGCTGAGGGTCGAACATCTCTCCCTCGATTACGAGGTCGGTGCCGGGACCTTCCATGCCCTCCGCGACGTCTCCTTCGAGATGGCGCCGGGTCGGGTCGTCGGCATCGTCGGCGAAACTGGTAGCGGGAAAAGCACCCTTGGTCAGTCGATTCCCCGGCTCTTGCCCGAGCCGCCCGCGCGCATCCGCCAAGGGCGGATCGTCTTCCAAGGTTTGGACCTCCTGTCGATCCCGAAATGGAAGATGCCGATCGTCCGCGGGACGAGCATCGGGATGATCTTCCAGGAGCCGATCAACTCCCTCAACCCCGCGTTCCGCGTGAGCGACCAGCTCATCGAGGCAGTCCGAATTCGCAAGCTCCGGGAGAGCGGAGAGGCAGAGCTGTTTCGTCCAACGGAGGGCTTCGATTACTCGAAAGACCGACCCGTCGACCCGAAGGAGGCGATCGGTCGGACGTTCCTCCCCTCGGCGCCGGAGGGCCGGCGGCCGCGAGCGGGTCGCACCTCGGAGGAGCTCCGCAAGGACGCCCTCGAATATCTTCGCCTCGTTCGAATCAACGACCCGGAGACGATCCTCGACCTGTATCCGCACGAGCTGTCCGGCGGCATGCGCCAGCGAATCATGATCGCGATGGCCCTCAGCGAGAAGCCGACCTTGCTGATCGCGGACGAGCCGACGAGCGCGCTCGACATCACGATCCAGGCCCAGGTCCTCACGCTGATGAAAGAGCTGATGGACGAGGTGAACACGTCGATCCTGTTCATCAGTCACGATCTCGGCGTGATCGCGGAGATGGCAGACGACGTCGGCGTGATGTACGCAGGGGGCATCGTCGAATTCGGTCCCGTCGCCGAGGTGTTCGAACGACCGGCCCACCCGTATACGAAGGGACTTCTCGAATCCGTTCCGGACCGGTACAAGGGCGACGGCCCCCTCCCCTCCCTGCCTGGCTCCGTCCCGAATCTCGCGCGGCTGCCGAGCGGCTGTCCGTTCCACCCGCGCTGCGTCTTCGCGAGGCCGCCCTGCGAACCTGACCCAGGACCGACCCTCGAACCGGTGAAGGGCGCGCCTGCCAGGAGCAATCGACGGGCCGCCTGCTACTACTCCGAGGAGGTCGTCCGTCTCGCATGATGCCACTCCTCCTCGAGACCGAACAGGTGACGAAACTCTTCCCGTTGACGCGGGAGATCGGGGACATCGTCCGAGGCGGGCCGCGCCTCTCGATTCACGCGGTCGACGGGGTGTCGCTTCAGATGGCGCCGGGGGAGACGCTCGGCCTGATTGGCGAAAGTGGCTCCGGAAAGACGACGCTCGGATGGCTCATCGCCCGGCTCCATGAGACGACGTCCGGGCGAATCCTGTTCGAGGGGAAGGACATCACGAAACTGGATGGCCGCCCTTTGCGCGCCTTGCGCCGGCAGATCCAAGTCGTGTTCCAGGATCCCGTGGGATCCCTCGATCCGCGGATGCGGGTCTGGCAGATCGTCGGGGAGCCGATCCGAGCACAGATTCCGGCGATCACGAAAGCCGAGCTGAAAGACCGCGTTGCGGCGCTCCTTCCGATGGTCGGCCTCCCTGAAGGCTCCCTGGAGCTGTACCCCCACGAATTCTCCGGGGGCGGGCGGCAGCGACTCTCGCTCGCCCGCGCCCTGGGCCTGCATCCCAAACTGATCATCCTCGATGAGCCGACGAGCGCGCTCGACGTCGCGGTCCAGGCTCAGATCCTCAATCGCCTCGTGAGCCTACAGCAGGAGCAAGGCTTCGCCTATCTGTTGATCACGCACAACGTGGCCGCGGTCCGCTACGTCGCGGATCGGGTGGCCGTCATGTACCTCGGGAAGCTCGCGGAGGTCGGCCCCGTTCGAAGCGTCCTGGAACGCCCGGTCCATCCGTACACGAAGGCGCTCCTTGCGGCCCTCCCTGAGATCGACGTCGCTCGGAGAAAAGCCCGGTACCGCGTGACGGGAGAGATTCCGACCTTGATCCAGCCACCGCCGGGATGCCGATTCGCATCGAGGTGCCCGTTCGTCATCGACCGCTGTCGGGTCGAGGAACCGCTGCTTCGGTCCATCCCCGGAGACCCCGAACGAACGGTCGCCTGCCATCGGGCCGAGGAGATCGGCGACGTCGCCCCGAAGGAGCTCCTCGAGCCTCAGGCCCCGCCAGTGCCGTGACGACCCCGCGCGCGACTCACGGCTTCAGCGCATATTCCGTGTTGAAGCTCATCGTGAAGGGGAGCGCGCTCCCCATGGGATTCGGGATGACGCCGAGCAGGAGCGGGCTGGACACAGAGAACTGGTTCGGGCTGAGGAGCCAGACGTTCGTGTAGTTGTCGTACATCGTCCGGGTGATGTCGCGGTACAGCTGTCGGGCCACGGCCGGATTCGATTCGCCGGCGGCCTGAAGGACCCACGCGTCCACGTTCGGATCGTTGAACGCGGACATGCAGTCGTTGGCGCTCCCGTCGCTGATCGCGTTGTTCTGCGTCCAATCGTCGGGGGAGATGTAGTCCGACGTGTAGAACTCCTGACCCATGTAGAACGGCCCGCCGTTCGCCGTCGTCTCGGTCGTGCACACGCCCGTCGTGGAGTCCCGCGCCTGTTCCTGATAGAGGTTGTCCAGGGTGATCGGGACGAGATCCAAGGTCAAGTTGATCTGCGCGAGGTTGCTCTTGATGATGAGGCTGACCTCGGCCCAATC
>VBLS01000257.1 GCA_005878635.1 Methanobacteriota archaeon
AGCTCGGCAACTACGACGTCTCTCCTGACGGCCGGCTCCTTGCGTACTCGGCGAACAAAGGCGAGCAGTGGTCCGTTTACGTCATGGACCTCCGGACGAAGCGGGAGAAACCCCTCCTTGAGTCCGATCAGTCGATCGTCCAGCCGGAGTTCTCGCGGGACGGACGCTGGCTAGCCGTGCAGTCCGATTTCGAGGGGGACGAGAACTACAATATCTACGTGACGCCCGCGGCGGGCGGCTCCGCCCGCAAGGTGACCGACACGCGGTGGGACAGCGCCTCCCCGCGATGGTCCCCCAACGGGAAGCGGATCGCGTTCCTCTCAAACCGGGATGGGGATCGCGACAACCTGTTCGTCGTCGACGCCACCGGCGGCGAGCCGAAGCAGCTCACGAACGTGGACGATATCGTGTCCGCAGGCGTCGGCCTTCACGACTACGTCGGGCTGGTCGACCTGAACGGTCGCATGGAGAAAATCGTCGACTTCCCCGAGTCGGAGAGCTCGATTGGCGGCGATGCGGGGCCGCCGGCTCCATGGTCCGCGGACGGCGCCAACCTTGCATTCGTCTCCAACGTCCACGATCATCTCGACATCGGGGTCCTCGATCTTCGGAGGCGCCGGGTCCGATGGCTCGTCCAGAGCAAGTGGGACAAGTCGCGGCCGTTGTGGTCCCCGGACGGCAAACGGATCGCGTTCTTGGAAAACCGGGATGGAAACATCCAGCTCAAGACGATCTCCGCGGCAGGCAGAGGCGCTCGCGCGATCTCCTCCCCGAAGGGGACCGCGAGCCATGCGGTCTGGCATCCCAAGGGACAGGGGCTGTTCTACCTCCATTCCACTTTCACTCGGCCGGCCCGGCTCATCGCCCACCTCGGAGGGACGAACCGAACCGTCGTCGACAGCCTCCGAGCGAAACTGCCCAAGGAGGAACTGGCCGATGGAAAGCTCGTCCGGTTTCGAACGTTCGACGGACGTCAGATCCCCGCTTGGTTGTTCGTCCCGCGCAAGGACCGGTCGCGCGGCGCGGCCTTGGTGTCACCCCACGGCGGCCCCGAATCGCAGACCGTGAACGAATGGTACATTCGACCCGAATTCCTCGTGGCGCAGGGCTTTACGGTCCTCGCTCCGAACTACCGCGGCGGGACCGGCTACGGCCGGGCGTGGAGGCGCCTCAGCGACCACGACCTCGGCGGGGCGGACATGGAAGACATCATCGCCGGAGGTCGGTGGCTCGTGAAGAACGGCTATTGCGCCCCGGACCGACTCGGGGCGATCGGCACGTCCTACGGAGGATACGCGGTCGCCCACATCCTGGAGAAAGCTCCCGACCTCTGGGCGGTTGGGGTCAGTGTCGTCGGTTACTTCAACTGGATGACCGCGATGTCGAACGAGCGCGGCTATCTGCAGCGGTACGACCGCCAGAAGATGGGGCATCCGGACACGGACGCGGACCGGTTCCGCAAGTATTCGCCGATCTACTTCTTGGACAGCATCCGGGCGCCCGTCCTGTTCACCGGCGGCGCGCACGATCCCCGCTGCCCCGTCACGGAGGCGAGGGCGATGGTCGAGGAGATGCAGAAGATGGGGAAGACCGTGGATTATCTCGAGTTCCCGGACGAGGGCCATTCGCCTCGCAAGATGTCGAACCAGATCCGGCTCCACGAGCGCGCGATCGAATGGCTCACGCGGTACCTCCCGGACGCGTGATCCACCAGGGGGAACCCTCCGAGTTCAGCCTGGAAGGACGTCGTCAACAGTAGCTTTCAGGACTCGACAGGTAATGGATCGCAGCTGAGCTCCGGGCCTTTCGACTGCTCGCGTTTGTTCCCCCTCTATGATATTTTGGCGACCTCGCTTACGTTCGCTTCAGCGAGCCTCTTACCACACACGGAGCAGTACCAGAAGTCTCCGAATCGGAGAGCTTGGCGGGTGTTCTGGCACGTCGGACAGTATCTGAGACGAAATGCGGTCAGTCCGAGCCATGTGTACTTTGCGGCTCCCGCGAAGAAAGTCCATGGCAGTGCTGCCGCAACGTCATCGAGACGACCCAAGGCGGAACCCACGATCAGCAGACCGGCGAACCCCCCCAGTAGGACAAGCCAGCGACTTTGGCCGCAGTTGGTTTTTCCGACTTTCCCTGGAATACGGTCAGCAGCGAGCCACCACCACATGACGAAGAACCAGACGACGGCAGAGACCCAGTACGCCCAACTTAGAATGTTTGGAATGGGGGCGATGACGTACCAGAGGAGCCCCACGACGAGACTGGAGCCTGCGATCAAGTAGGGGCCGGCCCGCTTCACGGAATCGGGGAATTCTTTGCGGGCGCCGACCGGTTCTCGAAGGAATTTTTGCATCCGACTCCGATCGCCGCCTGCAGCATCTGGCGCCATGGAGCCTAGGTCACAGGGAGGCACGCATCGCTTTCAGGAGCCAGTCGATGGTCTCGAGATCGGCTTGGGTGCCCATCGTCCCGATCCGGATCGTCTTGCCTCGGAGCGGCCCGAGCCCGCCGGAGATGTAGATGTTATGCTCTTCCTTCAGTCGACGGACGAGGCGCATCGGGTCCACGCCGGTAGGCGGCGTCAGGCATGCGACCGTGTTCGACAGGTGCGCCGGGGGACCCACCGCGGTGAAGCCCAAATCGATGAGGCCGGCCCGCAACTTCGCGGCGACCTTCGCATGCCGAACGATGCGCGCCTCGAGGCCTTCCTTCCGCAAGAGCGTCAGGGCGCGGTGGAAGGCAT
>VBLS01000258.1 GCA_005878635.1 Methanobacteriota archaeon
TGGTTCCGGAGGTCCGCGACCTTGTAGTCCCGGAGGTCGGTCCCATCGAGGGTGATCGCTCCTTCGGTCGGGTCGAAGAACCGCACGAGCAGGTTCGCGAGGGTCGTCTTTCCGGACCCGGTGGGGCCGATCACACCGACGCACGTGCCCGTCGGGAGTTCGAACGACATATGACGCAAGACGAGACGATTTTCGTCGTAGCCGAAGGAGACGTCCTGGAACGCGACGTTGCCCGAGGCCCGGACGAGCGGCCGCGCATCGACCTTCTCCGGGACATCGACTTTTTCGTCCAAGATCTCGAGGAACCGTTCCATCCCCGCCATGGACATTTGGATGTCGAGGACCTTCTTCCCAACGTCCTTCAGGGGCGAGTAAAGCTGGGTCAGGTAGTAGTTGATCATGAGGAGCCCGCCGGGGCTGAGGGCGCCCGCTTGCACATGTTGGATGCCGAGGAACAGGACCGCGGCCAGGCCTAGGGCCGTCACCACGCCGATGACCAAGCTGTAGATGCCCCCTTCGACGACGACCTTGAGAGCGGCCGACGCGGTCTCCGTGTAACGGGAGCGGAATTGCTCGTTTTCCCGCTCCTCCTGGCCGAAGACCTTCACGACCCGCGACGCGCTCAACGACTCCTGGGCGGCGGACATCGCCGCGCTCTCCGACGTTTTCACCTTCCTCCAGGCGGCGCGCATCCGTCGCCGATAGAAGAGCGTCAGAAGGAACATGAACGGGGTCACGACCAGGGCGATCAACGCGAGCTGCCAGTCGAGGCTCGCCATGACCACGATCATCCCCCCGAGCGTCAGGAGGGCCGCGATGAGCGGGATGAGGCCGTCCGCGGAGAGGGAGCGGAGCGAGGTGGCGTCGTTCTGAATGCGGTACGTCGAGTCGATCGTCCCCTTCGTGTCGTGGTACGCGGTTGAGAGGCGTTGCAGCTGGCGGAACAGTCGGACCCGCATGTCGAGGGTCATCCGGTTCCCGACTCGGTTCGTCAACCAGATGTTCGCAAGATTTTGCAGATAGGTCAGGATCGTCCCCGCGACGAGGATGCCGAGTGCGAGGGCGACCACCGTGCCCGTCGGGACCGCGGAGGGATCGCGGCTCAGGAAACCGAGGTAGCCCGGGAGCGGCTGCGACAGGATCACGTTGTCCAGGATGAGTTTGATCGGCAGAGGCGTGATCAGGGTCAACGGGACCGCCGCGAGGGACACGAGGAATAGCATCGCGATGGCGGGGACATACGGGCGCATCTCTCGGAGCAGCCTTCGGGTCATCCCGGGGCGATGCGGAGCCATCGGAGGGTTCGTCCCGGCCGGTGTGGGCTCTTCGGCTCGACGGAGTTCCCGACTGCGCCATCGATGACGAGCGACGACGAGCCCCCAACCCAACCACGCGAGAGCGGGGGCCAGGACCGGAAGCAACGGGAGAAGAGGAGCGGGAAGGAACCGCTGTCCTAGGTCTCGGAGGACCGGGAGGCCGGGAATGTCGAAGCGGAGGACGGAGGAGAGGGACTTGAGCACGAAATACGAAATGGAAAGCGCCGTGAGAAGGACGGCCGCGATCGTGGCGACGTGCCCGCCGCGCTTCACCTGGACCGTGGGACCCTGATCGTGCTCGGCCTCCGACGGCGGGACGGAGATTCCCCGGCCCGGAATCGCGCGCTGCCCGCGCATCTTTCTCTTGTCGTCCAGTAGCTTCAGCTGGTCGAGCAACCGAGCGTACTTGCGGTCCGTGGCGTCCAGCTCCGCAAGAAGCCGGGAGTACGATTCGTCCTCCGCGCCGCGATTTTCGTCGGGAGGGACGCGTCGAATAATCTTTCGCTTCGCCTCTTCCTCCCGCCGCGGATCGGGAGCCGTCACTCGATCCCCTCCTCGCGGGTCTCCGTCCCCCGAGAAAGCTCCGAGGCGGTTTCGATTTCGTCGCTCGGATCTCCGGTTGGAGGAACGGTCTCGGTGGCTCCGAACCGTCGGATCCATTCTCGCAAGATGCCTCCGGAAAAACCGGTGTCGGCCCAGGTCCGTGCGGCGACCCAAGCCGCGAGGAAGGCCGCCGCGAGACTCGATACCCACACCCCGGACCGAAAGGC
>VBLS01000068.1 GCA_005878635.1 Methanobacteriota archaeon
TGTCGGATCACGCTCGGCCAGACCGGGAACGCCCGGATCCGTCGCGTGTACACCCGCTTGATCGGCGGCGAATGGGCGCGGGCCGACGGACAGGAGGACACAACGGAAACCTATCGGACCGAGGTCTCCGTGCCCATGGATCGGATCCGGGTCGGCGTGCCTTTCACCTTCGAGATCCCGATCCCCGCCGACGTCGCGTCGAGCTACCGCGGGACATACTCATATTACAGCTACGTCCTCCATGTGGCCCTCGACATCGCTTGGGGCTTCGACATCGACGCACAAACGCCGATCGTGATCGTTCGGTGAGGCCGCCGAGGGAATGGAGCCGCTTCCCACGATGTTAACCTTATTCAAGGTTGACCAATAGCCGAACGCTTTTGCGGAGGGACGGCCTCTCGTCGGAGAGGCGAGGCGATGGCCCGACGAACCCTGCTGACGGAGGACGAGATTCAGGCCCGACTGGCCGAGATTCCCCAGTGGAAACGGGACGGCAAGACGATCTCCCGCACGTGGAAGTTCCGCGACTTTCCGGAAGCCCTCGCCTTCATCAACAAGGTCGGCGCCCTCGCGGAATCGATGAACCACCATCCGGACATCGACAATTCCTGGGCGACGGTCCGCCTCGTGCTCACGACGCATGACAAGGGCGGCCTCACGAACCTCGATTTCGAGCTCGCCAAGAAGATCGATGCCCGCTAGGCGAGGCCGAGGAGCCGGTCGAGGGAGAAGGCGCCGGGCCCCAGCAGAGCGAGGACCAAGGCGAGGGCCGCGTACCCCAGGTCGAGCTCGTATCCGAGGATGAACTTCTTTTGCAACTTCACCTTCGAGAAGACGGTCGTCGCGAGCATCTCGAGGACGAAAAGGATCGCCACGATTTGGGTGAGGAGGCCCAGGATGAGCGCGATGCCGCCGAAGAACTCTAGGAGGGAGAAGAGCGCCGCGAAGGCTGCCCCGCCGGGCCACCCGGTCCCCTTCACCCAGCCGATCGTCTTCTGGATGTCCTTCACTTTGGGCCAACCGTGTGCGAGGAAGATGGCGCCGAGCGCGAGGCGGCCCACGAGTCCCGCGAGATCGTTCCAGACTGGGAAAGCCATTCCACTACCCGCTCCGAATACCGGCGTCCGCGGTAGAAGAATCTTTCAGACCGCCCGGTTACCTCGTGTGATTCAGAGGGACCGTTCGAGGAGCTCCGCGATGTCGTAGCGCCGGATGTCTTCGCGGTTCTTCGTTTTCGCGGCGTCGTCGAGCATGATCAAGCAATACGGACAGGCCGTCGCGACCGCGTTCGCGTTCGTCTCCTCGATGTGGCTGAGCCGCCGATGGTTGACCTTTTCGCCGATCCGCTCTTCCATCCACATGCGACCGCCTCCCGCGCCGCAGCAGAACCCGCGGTCGCGGCACTTTTCCATCTCGACCACGCGGACGCCCGGGATCCGATAGAGCACGTCCCGCGGCTCGTCGAAGATTCCGTTGTACCGCCCCAGGTAGCAGGCGTCGTGGTACGTGAGGAACTGCAGGACGTCCTTCGTCGGAGCGAGGCGGCCGGCGTCGATGAGCTCCCGCAAGAACTGGGAATGGTGGACGACGTCGTACTGCCCGCCGAAGTCGGGATATTCATTTTTCAGCGTGTTGAAGCAGTGGGGACACGTCGCGACGATCCGCGTCACCCGATACCGGTTGAGGGTCTCCACGTTGCCCCTGATCATCGTCTGGGCCAGGTATTCGTTGCCGAGGCGCCGCGGCGGATCGCCGGTGCACTTCTCCTCCGGCCCCAAGATGGCGAAGCGGACGCCAGCCTTTTGGAGGATCCGCGAGAACGCCTGCGCGACCTTCCGGTTGCGGTCGTCGAAGGAGGCCGCGCAGCCGACCCAGTAGAGGATCTCCACCGGCTCGCTCGACGCCGAGGCCGTGGACATGAGGGGCACCCCGAGGCCCTCCGCCCATTTCCCGCGCTGGTCCCATCCGATGCCCCACGGGTTGAAGTTCTGCTCGATCTTCCGCATCGCCTCCATCGTCTCGGCCGGCATCTCCCCCTGGTTCAGGACCAAGTGCCGCCGCATCTCGATGATCTTCGGCACATGCTCGTTCATGACGGGGCATTCGTAGACGCACGCGTAGCACGTCGTACAGGCCCAGATCCCGTCCTTGGAGTGGACGGTCTGGAACATGTCCGGTTGCCCGTCCGTCTTCCCTCCGAGGATCGCGGCCCCTTGCTCATCCAAGGTGTCCCGCATGTTCGTGATGATCCGCATCGGATTCAGCGGCTTGCCGGTCGCATTGGCGGGACAGGCGTCCGTGCACCGTCCGCATTCCGTGCACGCGTACCCGTCGAGGAGCTGGCGCCAGGAGAGCTGCTCGACGCGGTTCACGCCGAACGTCGTGGTCTTCTCCAGATCGACCTTCTTCAGGGCCCCCTTCGGCGTCAGGTCCATGAAGAACGTGTTCACGATCGCGAAGATGATGTGCATGTGCTTCGAGTGAGGCACGTACGCGAGGAACGTGAACAGCAGGACCACATGGGTCCACCAGAGGACGTGCCACCACGTGGGGTCCGCGGGCACGATCGCGAGGCGGACCAGGGTCGACGAGATCGGCTTCCACGCCGGGAGGGCGGCCGTGCCCAAGGCGACGTCCGTCGCGTTGTAGAAGAGGAGCGAGGTCACGATTCCAAGGATGAATAGGAGGACGATCGTCGCGTCGAGCATCCCCTCGTGCATGAGTTTCTTCGGCCGGATCACGTAACGTCGGTAGAGGGCCATCCCGACCCCAATCGCGCCGAGGAAGGCGACGACCTCCTCCGCGAAGTAGAGCGGGCCGTTGAGGGAGAAACCCGCGATCGTCGGCGTCGGGACCTGCCATCCCGCCGCATACGCTTGGGCGGTGATCTCGACGACGCTCGCCCCGAGGATCACGAAGGCCCAGAAGATGAAGGAATGCAGGACGCCCGCGTACCACTCGCGGTCGACCTTGCGCTGAAAAATCCCGTAGACGATGAAATTCTTGACGCGGGTGGGGATGTGATCCCACCGTCTCTCGCGGCCCTTAGCGAGGAAGAGGTATCGGATCCGAAGGTACAGCTTGCGGCCGAACACCGAGAGGCAGACGATGAGGAAAAGCGTCACCGCGTAGGTGTCGCCGGCGGTCAGGACCATACGTCGGGGCTCGGAAGGCGCCGTCCCTTCATCAACCCGCGGGTCGAGGCTTCTCGAAGGGGAGGACGATGCCTTCAGGGTCCTGCTCCCGGATGCGCTGGGTCATGCGAGCGATGTCCGATTCGGCGTAGATTTCGTCATACGCCTCGATCGGAAAAGTCCGGACCTTGGGATCCGGAGCGACGATGACGAGCACGATCTCCGGAGAGTGCTGTTCGAGGAACCGCGTGAGCCGATCGATCGAGGGTCGGGTCGCCGTCGGCACCGGCTCCACGAGAAAGAGGATGGGACCGCGATGCGCGACGATGGCGGGCGAAAACTTGGCGCGGCCCTTGGCCCCAGCGTGCACGCGGAAGTGGAGGGACCGATGCTCATGCGAGAGTCCTTGGCGCACCATCTCGCGGCACACCGCGGCCTCGAGGGCGCTCTTCGACTCGTGGCGTTCGCGGGCCGTCACGCTCCCGCACCGTGGATCGCATCGACGACGGCCTCGGCGAAAGCCGACGTGCCGACCTCCTTCGCGCCGGGCATCTGCCGTGCCAGATCATAGGTGACGATCTTCGCCGCGACGACCTTCCGCACCGCGTCGCGAAGCCGCGTGGCCGCTTCCTTCCAACCGAGGTATTCCAGCATCATGACGCCCGCGAGCATTTCCGCGGCCGGATTCACCTTGTTCAGGCCGGCGTACTTCGGAGCGCTCCCGTGGACCGGCTCGAAGACGGCGTGGGCGTCCCCGATGTTCCCGCCCGCCGCGACTCCGAGGCCGCCGATCTGCGCCGCGGCCGCGTCGCTCAAGTAGTCGCCGTTCAGATTCGTCGTCGCGAGGACCTCGTATTCTTCCGGACGCAGGAGGAGTTGCTGAAACATGTTGTCCGCGATGACGTCCTTGATGACCACCCGATCGGCCGGCGGCTTGCCGTCGTACTTGCGGAGGGCATCGTCCCACGAGATCGTCCGATCTCCGAATTCTTGCTGGGCGACCTCGTATCCCCAGGCGCGGAACGCCCCTTCCGTGTACTTCATGATGTTCCCCTTGTGGACGAGCGTCACCGATTTTCGTCGGTTCTCGATCGCGTATCGGATCGCCTTGCGCACGAGGCGCTTCGAGCCGGTCTCGCTGATTGGCTTGACGCCGATCCCGCTGTCGGCCCGGACTCGGGTCTGGAATTCCTTCTCGAGGATCTCGATCATGCGCATCGCCTCGGCGGACCCTTTCTCCCATTCGATCCCGGCGTACACGTCTTCCGTCCCCTCGCGGAAGATCACGACGTCGACGCGCTCCGGGTGCGTCACCGGACTCGGCATCCCCGGGATCCAATAGACCGGTCGCACGTTCGCGTAAAGGTCGAGGGCCTTCCGGAGGGCGACGTTGAGGGAGCGAAATCCGCCGCCCACGGGCGTCGTCATGGGCCCTTTGAGCGCGACGACGTATTCTCGGATCGCGGCGAGGGTCGCCTCCGGGAGCAACTCGCCGTATTGAAACATCGCCTTCTCTCCGGCCGGGACGGGATACCACGCGATCGTCCGGCGACCGTGGAAGGCCGTTTCCACCGCGGCGTCGATCGCTTGGAGCGCGACCTGGACGACCTCCGGGCCGATCCCGTCGCCCTCGATCAGCGGGACGATCGGATCATCCGGGATGCGCAGGCCATCGGCCGCGATGAGGATCTTGTGCCCCCGTTTCGGAGGCCGCAAGACGAGGCGCTCCGACGGCATCGGGTCGCCTCAAGCCCGCTCGTCGAGGGGGACGTAGGCGAGGTCCTTCGGGCCGACGTACCAGTCCAGGGGCCGGAGGAGTCGGTTGTCCTCCCAATACTCCAGGACGTGGGCCGTCCAGCCGGGGGCCCGGGAGAGCGCGAAGACCGGGGTGAAGAGGTCGGTCGAGATCCCGAGGCGATGGAACACGAGCCCGGAGTAGAAGTCGACGTTCGGGAAGATCCGCTTCGACGCGAGTTCGCCGACGACGGTCTCCTCGATCGCCGTGGCGATCCGGAAGTACGTGTCGTCGCCTTTCGACTCCGCGAGCTGGCGGGCGTACTCCTTCATGATGAGGGCCCGCGGGTCGTACGTCTTGTATACGCGGTGGCCGAAGCCGGGGACTTTCTCCTTGTTCCGGAGCTTGTTAACGATGAACTCCCGGGCGGCCTCCGGCCGACGGATCGTCTCCACGAGGCCGAGCGCGTCCTCGATTGCGCCGCCGTGGAGGGGCCCCTTGAGCGTCGCGATGGCGGCGACGATCGTACTGTGCAGGTCCGCCCGCGTCGAGGCGGCGACGGTCGCCCCGAAGGTGGAGGCGTTCATGCCGTGGTCGGCGTACAGGACCATGGCGACGTCCATCATGCGGGCCCACGTCGGGTCCGGCCGCTTCCCCGTGACCATCCGGACGAAGTCCTCCGCGTGGCCCAGCGTCGGGTCCGGTCGGAGGACGCGTTGCCCTTTCCGGATCCGCTCGTAGGTGGCCACGATCGTCGCGAGTTGCGCGGTGATGCGGAGCGCCTTCCGCATGTTCGCGGCCTGGGTGGAATCATCCCGCTCCGGATCGAAGCCGCTCATGTACGACACGGCGGTCCGGAGGACGTCCATCGGCGGGGCGTGCTCGGGCATCGACCGAAGGAGTTTCAGGACGGACGGCGCAAGGGGTCGTGCGGCGGCGAGTTCCGCCCGCGCGCTTTCCAGCTCCGCGCGATTCGGAAGGCGGCCTTGGAGGAGGAGGAAGACGACCTCCTCGAAGGAGGAATGCCGCGCGAGGTCTCGGATGTCGTACCCGCGGTACAGGAGCCGTCCGCGCTCCCCGTCGATGAAACAGATCGACGTCTCCTTCACGTAGACGTCGTCGAGGCCTCGATGGATCTCCGGGGCGTCCAGGGCCGCCTTCACACGTCTCCTCCGGACCGATTGAACATCATCCACCGCCGGTCTATGGCGGATACTAAGGTGGAACGATTCTTAAATGTCATGGTCACGGCTCCCATCTCCGGAAGTCAGACGGGAATGCGGAGGATCGCGTCGGCCATCGCACCGAAGAGCAGCAAGGCCAGGTAGATGCCGGAGAATTTGTAGCCCGCCCACGCCGTTTCGTCGCTCGGCGACGCGAGGAACTTCGCGGTGAAGCCGAGGAGGATGGCACCCGAGAACAGCGCGACGCCGAGGTAGAGGGCGTCGAAGGCGGCCGTGAACACGAAGGCAATGCTCGCGACGGCGACGACCGCCGAGGAGAGGGCGATGGCCCATGCCGACGTCCGTTCGTCCGAGACCGCGGGGAGCATCGGCAGGCCCGCCCGCCGATAGTCCTCGCGGCTGCGGTAGGCGAGGGCCCAGAAGTGCCCGGGGGTCCAGAGGAACACGAGCAAGGCGATCAAGATGGCCGGGAGGCTGATCGCGTTCGTCGCGGCGGCGGAACCCGCGAGGGCCGGACAGGAACCGGCGAGGCCTCCGATGACGATGTTGCTCATATGCGCCCGCTTCAGGCCCACCGTGTAGACGCCGATGTAGATCGCAAAGCCGAGGCCGATCATGGCCGCGGTCAGCAAGTTGATCCCGACGGCCGCCACGACGAGCCCGACGGCGACGAGGCCGAGCCCGAATTCGAGGGCATGGGCCGGCGGCTCAATCCGACGTTCAGGGAGCGGGCGGGTCCGCGTCCGGTGCATCACCGAATCGAGGTCCCGGTCCAGGTAATGGTTCGTCGCACTCGCGCCCGCGGCCCCGAGGAATCCAGCGAACATCAGGAGGCCGAATCGGACCGGGTCGACGTGGGCCCCCGACGTGGCGATGTAGCCCGCCGCGGCCACGAGCAGCAGGAGCGAGTCGATGCGGAGCTTCATCAATTGGACGTAGTCCGAGATTGGCACGAGAACTCAGCGCGCGCTAAGAGAACGAGCGTTCTTAACCTTTGTTGACGAACCGCGTTCGTGCGTGACGGCTCGGTCTTCGCGCGCCCGCTTGCGGAGGTACCAGTCGCAGTCCCGCCGGACCGGACAGTCGGAGCACCGCGGGTTCCGAGCCTTGCAAAGGGTACGACCATGGGAGATGATCGCGAGATGCCACGCCTTCCGTTTTTCCGGAGGGGTCCACTGCTCGAGGGCGGCTCGGATTGATTCGTAGTCCTTGCGCCGAGTAAGACGCCACCGGCCGGCGATGCGGGCGATGTGCGTGTCGACGGGGAAGGTTGGATGCCCCCCGCTCATCGCGAGGACGACGTCCGCGGTTTTCGGGCCAACGCCGGGAAGGGACATCAGCTCCTCCCTGGCCCGGTCCGTCGGAAAGGCGAGGATCGTGTGGAGGCGGCCGGCCCACCGGTCGCGGACCGCGATCGCGATGGCGCGGATCCGCGGGGCCTTCTGGCGGGCGAGGCCGGCATGCCAAATCGCCCGGGCGATGTCCCCCTCCGAGACGGCCGCGAGGCGGTCGGCTGTGACCTGGCCGACCCGGGCGCGCAACGCCTCGAACCCGCGCCGTTCGTTCGCGACGGTCGTACTTTGCGAGAGCACGGTCGAGATCAGGACCTCAAAGGGCGTCATCGTTCGCGCCCAATCTTGGATCGGATAACGAGCCTCGAGGACGCGCATCGTTCGAAGGAAGGCGCGTCGGTCCACGGGCTCCGAACGGCCGCGGACGGGAAAAAGGTGCTCAGCTTTCGACGAAGGACCGGACCATCGTGACGATGTTCTTCGGCCGCTCCCGCAGGCGGCGACTGAAGTACGGAAGCCAATTCGGCCCGTAGGGGATGTATTCCGAGACCCGATGGCCTTGGCCGACGAGCTCCCGCTTCAGCGGGTCCCGGACGCCCTGCAGCATCGCGAATTCGAACGACGTCGAATGTTCTCGGGAAAGTTCGAGAGCACGATCAATCATCCGGCCGTCGTGGCTGCCGACCGCGAAGTCTCGGGTCCTCTGGAAGAGGGTCTCGAGGTGAGCGAGGTAGGCGTGGTCGATTTCTTGCCGGCTCGGATATGCGATGTCCGCGGGCTCCTTGTAGGCTCCTTTGACCAATCGGATGCGCGCCCGGCTCGCGATCAGGCGGTCCAAGTCTTCCCCCGTGCGTCTGAGATTCGCCTGGAGGCAGACGCCGATGCGATCGTATCGTTCCAGGAGCCGCTCGCCGATCCAGAGGGTATCGTCCGTGGTGTGGGCATTCTCCATGTCCAGCCACAGGACGCGCCCGTCCGCCTTCGTCGCGTCCAGGACCGGGAGCATTTGCGACAGCGCGTAGGCCCGGTCGATGAGCACGCCGAATTGGGTCGGCTTGAGGCTGACCGTGCCGCGGATGCCCTGGGACCGCATCGCATCCAGGAGGCCCAGGTATTCCCGGGTCGTCGCCTCGACCGGGCCTTTCTCGCGGTAGTGCTCCCCCAGATGGTTGACGAGGGCGTCCATGCCGCGGGCGTTCGCGTCCCTCGCCACCCGGAGGGCGTCTTCCATTCTCTCTCCCGCGACCCACTGACCGGCGAATCGCAAGAGGAGAGCCATCGAGTCGCGCGAACCCCGCCGCCCGCTCAAATAGATTCCGAAAAGGCCGCGCCTTCGGTCAAATCGGCTTGTTGCAGGACATGCAGAACTTGACGAACTCCGGGTTCAAGCGCCCGCAGTTCTGGCATCGGACGCGGATCTCGGACGTCCGCACCGCCTCGCGGTCCCGGGCCGTGTTGCCCACGCTCCCCGTGACGGCACCGACGAGGAGGAAGATCCACCAGAGTCGCATGAGCCATCCTCCGACTCCCGCGAGGACCCCGCCAATCACGAAGAGGATGACCGCTCCCATCATCGTGCTGAAGATCCCCAGGACGCCACCGCCTCCGAGGGCCGCCCCGATCGTCCCCGTGATGAATCCGAACGCCGCGTAGATGATAATCACGATGCCGATAATCGTGAACAGCGCGCCGACGAGGAGGACCGTCACGGCCCCCCATCCGAACGGGAGCGAGGGCGGACTTCGTTGAACGCGACTCATCGAATAGGCGGCGGGTATCGCCATGCGATTCGATCCGGAATCTCTCGCTCGAGACCGCCACCGCCGTCCGTCCATCCCCGCATAAATCTTTCATCGGCGTTCCCACGCCTGGTACTCAGCGTTACGGCCTGATCGAGGATGGAATTCAAATTTGAACGCGTCGGGCAATCCCTTAAGTGGGACCGAGGCGCTTAGAATCGTCGATGGACTTCTCGCGAAAACTCGACCAAGCCCAGAATCTTTCCGATCTCTTCGAGCTCGTGAAGCGAGCGGTCGAGGCGGTCCTCGGACGGACCCGCGCGGGCCTGATGCTCGCCCTCGCCGATCTCGGCAATCACCCTCAAGGGTTCCTCGGGGCCTTCTATCCCGTCGCGAGCAACGTGATCGTGATGAACAAGGTGCCCCTCCTGAGGATCCAGGAGACGAACCCGAACCTCTACAAGCCCTACGCGTTCTACGTCCTCCTGCACGAATACCTCCATTCTCTGCCGCGAGCAATCCCACCGAATCCTGGAGACGTTGTTCGGCGTGGACGCCCTCGTCACCCAGATTTCGGGCGACACGACGCGGTTCTTCCCGAACCTCGTATTCCCCGATGCGGCCTGGCAGCCCTCGGAGTTGAGCCTCGAGTTCGTGCGCGGCTTCGACCGCGGTTCCGCGTCGTACATCGCGTGACGGACTTCATCCGCGAACTCGGGCCGAGAAACTTCTAATACGCCTCGCCGGTTCGCCGCGCGCGGAGGCGTGAGATGGCGATCACAGCCGGGAGGAAGGCCATCGCGGAATTCGTCGGGGCCTTCACTTTGATTTTCATCGGCGCCGGCGCCATCCTTTCCCCGGGGGGAGGCGATCTCCTCCTCGTCGCCTTCGCTCACGGCCTTGCGATTGCGGTGATGGTCTCAGCCCTCGCACGGATTTCGGGCGGTCACTTCAACCCCGCCGTGACCCTCGGCGCGCTCGTGGGACGGCAG
>VBLS01000259.1 GCA_005878635.1 Methanobacteriota archaeon
ATCCGCGGCGTGCACGAGGGCAAGCTCTGGCTCTACGTGTACGGACGGGTGATCACCGGGCACGTCGATCCGATCGAGAAGAAGCCGGTGTCGCACTATCGGCCCGGATCGAAGATCTTCAGCATCGCGACGACCGGTTGTAATTGGCTTTGCCACCCCGCTGGGACTCCGATTTTGCTGAACGATGGGTCAACGAAACCGGTCGAAGAAATCCGACGCGGCGATGCCCTTTGGTCCCTCTCGGATCTAGAGGGTAGGACGGCGCCCGCAATTGTTACCAAGGCCGGAAGTCGGAAGGCCCAAAGCTTTCGCCTCTCGGCCGCCGGCCTTTCAGAACCGCTTCTGGCGACGGGGGAGCATCCAGTCTTTACTCCGAGGGGCTGGGTCCCTTTGGCGGGCCTGCAACAGAACGACCTGATTCTCTTCTCTCGCGGCGAGAACTCCGACCCCTTGATCATAAAGCCTCCTTTCATTCCGGCTCACGGGTCCGCGTTCCACGCTCCGGAGATGGCTCGATTCTGGGAGCTCTCTTCGAGAGCGAGCGGCCCAGCTCCGCGCTTCGCTTGGTCACCCATAACCGGTGTTTCTCGAGAGTCTCAAGACGAAACGGTCTACAGTTTCGAATGCGTCCCGTTCCACAACTATGTCGCGAGCGATGTCGTTGTCCATAACTGCCGATATTGCTTTCTCCCCGGAACACAGATTTCGACCTACGAAGGCCACGTCGCTATCGACCGGATTTTTGCGGAATCAGAGGCTACCAGCAAGGCCGAGGTCCGGAAAATCCGAAATCGAAAGGTCCTGACTCATCGCGGTCGGTGGCGCAACGCGACAAAGGCCTTTCAGCACCTCTACTCTGGAAAGATTCTTCGAATTCGGCCATTCTACCTCCCCGGCCTTGATTGCACTCCCGACCACCACGTTTTTGCGTCCCTTGGTGGCAAACCCGTCCGAAAGGTCCGGGCAAGCGAACTCAAGCTCGGTGACTTTCTTGCGGTACCGAGGCAACGGGCCGGCGGCAACTCGACGATCGAGGTGAAGAACCTCTTCGCGGACCTTGACGTGCCGAACTACAAACACGCGGTCCGTCTCGACCTATCCAGGGGACGGATTCGCTGGTCCTCCGAACGAGGTCGAGGGATCCCTGCCCGGATCCGTTTGACAGCGGACCTCTCGCGGCTTCTGGGATACTACTGCGCCGAAGGATCGGTCAACTGGCATCGCCGACGCGCGAACAGCGGGGCTGTGTGGTTCAGTTTCGGCGCCCACGAGGAGACGCGCATTAGGGAAGTCGAACGTCTGTTGAACGAAATCTTCGAGGCCCGAACTCGTCGGTCCCGGCAAGTGAACCGGGTGGCGGTGATCGCGTCCGGGGCATCGCTGGCAACCTTCTTCCGGAGTCTCTGTGGCGAATCGAGTGCCACGAAGCATGTTCCAACGGCGGTCTTGACGTCGCGAAACCAGGATGTCCTGAAGGGGTTCGTTACCGGATACTTCAACGGCGACGGATACCTGACGCGACGACGAGGCAACGGCTACGTTCTGGGGAGTACGTCGGTCTCGCAGCGACTGACGTTTGGAGTTGCACATCTTCTGCTCGCGCTCGGCGAAGTTCCGCGGGTCTACCGTTCCAGGAATAAGACGAGCTACGAGATTGAGGGCCGAACGGTCTCGCGGTCCGATGACCACATGATCCACCTCTTTGTCGATGAAGCCTCTCTCGACCCGGAGGAGATCGCTTGGACATCGTCCAACGTGCGGGTCCTCCAAAATCCAGACTACTTGCTGATTCCAATTCGTTCTATTGAGGAAAGCGACTATGTCGGTCCAGTTTACAACATCGAAGTCGAACAGGATCATAGCTACACCGCGAATTTCATGGCGGTGTCAAACTGCCAAAACGCTGACATCTCCCAGCGACGCAAAGTCGAAGGCATCGAGGTCGAGCCGCAAGATGTCGTGCGGATGACCTTGGAGCAGGGCTGTCAAGGTCTCGCGTACACCTACAACCAACCGACCATCTTCATCGAATTCGCGCGGGACATCGGGATGCGGGCCCGGAAGGCCGGACTGATCAACATCTTCGTCTCGAATGGGTACGACACGCCGGAGACCGTGGCGGAGATGCCCAAGTTCCTCGACTGTGTCACCGT
>VBLS01000247.1 GCA_005878635.1 Methanobacteriota archaeon
CGTCACAGGCGATCCGACTCCTGGATGCGGTCGAGGTAGAGTTGCTCCAGCGAGGAGCCGAGGGGCCGGTACGTGATGACCTTCAGCCCGCGGGCGATCATCGCCTCGAGCACGCGCGCTTGTCCCTCTTCGCCTCCGGTGATCCGGAGGTCGACCGTCGAGTCGCCGCCGGCCTTGACCTCCTCGACCCCGGGCAGGGCCGCGAGGGCCTCGAGGTCCTGCGGCGTCGCGGGGCGGAGGAACGTGGCCTGGATCGTCGACGTGTCCGCGCCCCGGGAGAGTTCCCGCACGGACCCGCGAATCAAGAGCTCTCCATGGTTCAGGAGCGCGACATCGTCGCACACCTCCTGGACCTCGCCGAGGAGATGCGAGCTCATGAAGATCGTGCGGCCTTGGTCTTTCAACGACTTGATCACATCGCGGACCTCGGCCATGCCGCGCGGATCCAACCCGGACGTGGGCTCGTCGAGGATGAGCAAGTCCGGCTCGTGGAGGAGCGATTGGGCGATCGCCAAGCGCTGCTTCATCCCTTTCGAAAACTCCTGGATCCGATGGTCCGCCCATTCTGTCAGCTTGACCTCTTTGAGGACGGCTTCGCTGCGATTGCGGAGATCCTTCGACGACATCCCGCGGAGCCGGCCCGCGTAGGCGAGGGTCTCTAAGGGCGACAGGTAGCCGTAGAACTCCGGGGTCTCGATGACCGCACCGATTCGAGCGAGCGCACGCGTCGGTTCCCGCCGGACATCGATACCGAAGAGGGAGGCCCGACCGCGGGACGGCCGAATCAGGTTCGTCATGATCTTGATGGTCGTCGACTTGCCGGCTCCATTCGGGCCGAGGAAGCCGAGCGAGGTGCCTTCCGCGACCGTCAAGTCGAGGGCCTTGAGGGCGGTGAAGTGACCGTATTCCTTTCCGAGGCTTTCAAGGTGCACGGGGACATCGCGGGTGATAGGCTGTTGAACGACGGCTTCCATGGAATCGCGATATATCGCGATATACTTAAAACTTGGTGAAGGTTCCGTTGGGCATCGAGCACCTCTGAGAGCGCGAAAGCGCGTCGTGATAGACCAACATCGAGCCTCTGATCGGAATTGGTACGTGTCCGGACGGATCCATTCTCATTGAATGCGTGATCGAGATTCCCGAGGTTGCATGATGACGTGCGGATTCGGTCAATGCGTCTTGGATTCATCGTACTCGCGCTGTCCAGGCCACCAATACAGACGTCGGCCCGTGGCGGCGGCGATGAGCATCCTGTAGGCCAAGGCGAGTGCGAGTGCGGACAAGAGGAGGCTGAAAAGGCCGAAGGCCAGATCCGCAGACCAGGACAGAAGGACCATTGCGAGGCCTCCGAGGAACACGACCATAAGGAACGTCCCGAGGACGCCGTAGGCCAGGCGCTCCATCCCTCTCGTTGGAATCGGGGAGAGCCATGTCTTCTGGGGTTCGCCAAGCGCGACGTGCGGCGCTGAATCAGGACTCCGTGGAAGCATCTCCTTTGCGATGATGCCAGTTGGATACTCAAAACTTCCCGTCGACCGGTCTCCGCTCGGAGTCCCAGTGGGTGCGAAGGACTCGGGGATCCTACGCTCAGTATAAGGCGCACCGGCCGCATGGGGCCGTCGTGGTCCAGGACGACTTGCGCAAGGAGCTCCGCGATCTCCGAGATCAGATCGAGGCGCTGCGGTCGGCCCTCTCCGACGTCGCGCGGCCGTACACGGAACTCATGGGTTACGTGGAACGGCTGCAAGACTTCTCCCGCGGCTACTTCCGCATCTTGGACCTCTACGCCAAGCACGGAAGGGTCTCCCCCGACCTCGTGATTCCCGGACTCAAGGACGACATCTCGCGGCACATCGTGGTCGCCCTCTTCGACAGGCCGGACCGCAACATCTCCCAGATCACGGAGGCCGTGAAAGGAAAGCGCGGCACCGCCTCCCGGCGGATCGTCCGGGCGCGGCTCGCGGACTTGCAGCGGGAGGCGATCGTCGTCGCGACGCCCGGCTCGCGGGCGAGGACGTTCCGCGTCGCCGAGGAAGTGGCCGAGAAGTGGTCACAAGTGCTCGGCGTCCCCAAGTACCGGGACCAGCCTCATGAGGATCAAGGCACAAACAGGTGAAGGAAATGACAAGGGAAGAGAGGGGCATGGACCCAGAGCAAGTGAAAGAGATCTTCGCGGTCTTCTCGGACAAGCTGCCCGCGCTCCTGAACAGCCTCACGGATTCGATCTACGGCAAGGATGCATCCGCGAAGTTCGGGACCGCGGTCGCGGACTTCTACCGGACCCTGAAGGAGAGCGGCATGACCGATGAGCAGGCGTTCAAGC
>VBLS01000248.1:0-342 GCA_005878635.1 Methanobacteriota archaeon
TGCCGGAACTTGCAGGCCAACCCTTCCCTGGCGATGACGATCTTCGATTCCTCTCAGCGATGGGAGAGACCGGGGCGGGGGGTCCAGCTCTTCGGGGCAGGGCGCCGAACCGTGGGGCCTCAAGCCGACCTTGCGGCGAAGGTCTACGGGACGCGGTTCCCGGCGTTCGGACGATGGCTCAAAAGTCGAACGACAGAGGGTCGCCGACAAGCCGCGCTCTTGAGGTCCTATGCCTTCTTCCGGTTCCTGCCGGACCGCGTCAAGATTCTGGACGAGGTCGAATTCGGTGGGGCCGTGTTCGTCCTCGCCGAGGTCGAGCGGGCAAGAACCGCGAAGGGATCC
>VBLS01000248.1:487-3211 GCA_005878635.1 Methanobacteriota archaeon
TTCTGGAGGGCCTGCGGGCATCTTCTTCCGCCTCATGTATCGCATGTAAACGTGGGGTATATCCAAATCCTCGCTGTTTCGGCACCGCGTGGAGGGGGAGGCTTTGGTCTTACCAACCCTTATCAGGCGTGTGTCTGCGAAGCACGATCGGTCGCCGTGTTACTTTGATATCCGACCTAGCGGCAAGCTACGGGCCTGGGGGGTGGTCCTCATCTCGCTTTCTGTGTTCGTCCTCCTCGCGGTCGCCGCCCCAGCTCGCGCCTCGACCGCGTTGCCCACGTGGAGCGCGGGCGATTACTGGTCCTACGACCTGACCGCCAACGCGGCGCCGTTCGGATCTTCGTCCGGCAAGTGGCGGATGGATGTGATCGGAACGGACTCCCTCACGATTGAAGGGACGACGTTCAACGCGTTCCACGTGAAGGACAATGTCAGCATGACGGTCACGTACGGCAGCTCGACGATGACGATCACGCTCAAAGGTGATTCATGGTATCGGGCCTCGGATCTGGCCCAGGCCCGACAAACCGTCGCCTTCAGTTTCGGCGGTGCCTCCTCGACGACGACCACGACGAACATCCCTCCGCCCGCCTACCAGTGGTCCCTCACGGCGGGCGCATCTTGGTCCCAATCGTATGAGATCAAGACGTTCCTCAACTACGGCAGCCTCACGGGCACGACCTTCGCGAATGTCACGAAGACGGTCACCGTCGCGGCCGATACGTCAATCACGGTGCCGGCTGGCACGTTTACCGTGAGTCCGGTCACCGAGTCCGGCGGCGGTAACACGACCACGTCCGCGTGGTCCGAAAAGGCCGGGAATAGTGTCGAACGTGACTCCACAGGGCCGACCGGCGCGTCCGTGGAATCGATGAAGCTGAACTCCTACCACTACGGTCCAGGGAGCAGCGTCGGCGGACTGTTCCTCGGGTTGGATTCGACCATGTTGGCCCTCAGCATCATCGTTGCCGCGGCGGTCATTGCCGTGGCGGCCGTCGGAATGCGGCGACGATCTCGGAGGAAGCAACAGGTCCCGCCACCTGCGATGGTCCAGGACACGCCCGCCAGCCCGCCGGGCCCGGAATCCGGAAAAGGGCCGCCTCCGATGGGCTGAGGCGAATCCGCGGGTGTGGCCGCCCATTGACGTCTCAATCGGACTAACTCAGGCGGTCACGTTGAAGTAGCCCCACATCGTCGCAGCATGTCCGTCGACACCGCAGAGGTACTCGTAGGCCCCGGCAGGCGACGCGACGAAACGGATGGTCTGAGACGCGCCGGGCTGGGTCCCGATCATTGGATCCGTCGTGTTGGCCCCGGGGAAGGCCGTGGGAGTCGATGCGGTCCCCCCAAAGACCACGATTTTGAAACTGTGGCTAATCCCCGCCGTCGGATCGACGGACAGCTTCACGCAGACCGCGGTTTGATTCGCCACGGTCATCACCGGCCCAGGCGTCGTCCCATTGAAAGTCAGGGTTCCGCCAACCGAGGCGACGACGGAGAAGAACGCGGCGCCGGCACACGGATTCGTCCCTCCGCCATTTCCGTTCGGTGAACCAGGTGAGCGGCCGAACGGGCCCAGTCCCAGATACGCGGTCGCCGCGAGAATCGCGACGACGACCAAGAGGGCGACGACTCCGACGAGGACGACCCGACTCCCCTGGGACCGCGGAGGTGGAACAACGCCCGCATCCGGCCGAGGGACCGACGCCTCCATGATCAGGGGGTTTCCTTCTTGCGTCCCCTCAGCATCGCAAGGACGACGATCAACAGGATGAAGTTGAGCGCGCCCAGGCCGACCGCCCCGAGTTCGCCGGTTGTGAGACCTGCCGCGGACACGGTTCCGGTCGAGGAGGAAACGGTCACGGTGATCGAGGCGGAGACCACGGGGCTGATGGGCGTGTGGTCGTTGTTCACCAGCTGCAGCGCGATTGTGTGGCTTCCTCCGCTCAAGCCGGTTACGCGGACCGTCTCCACGTTCGCCACGAGCTGGCTGTAGGCTCCATCGATCAGGACGTGGACGTGCCCCTCGTTGGGAGCGTCCTTCTGCCCGTACGGCTGGACCATGGCGAAGTTGAAGACCGCGAACGACACGTCGACATCCGGTCCCACCGTCGTTCCCGTCTTCGGGGACAGGATGGTGATGCTGGGCGCGCCTCCCGCCGGCCCGTGGGTCATTCTGACCGATAGCCAAGCGCTCACGTCGGGCGACAGGGGCGAATGGTCGTTGTTCACGAGCTGGAGCCGGATCAGGTGCGCTCCATCCGGGAGGGAGAGGGGGATCGTCTGCACCTGGACGATGAGCTCCGTGTAGTTTCCGTCGACGATCACGTGCAGGTGTCCCTCGTTGGGAGCGTTTGTCTGGCCGTTCGTCCCCGGCTGCGTGAAATTGAAGTTGAACACGATGAAACTGATCAGCAGAGGGGATCCGTTTCCAACGGCGGAGTTGTTCGCCGGACTCAAGATGATCAGCATCGGAGGCGATGCGGCATCGACCCTCGGCGCAGGTAGCGCAACGACGAACGCGGCGACGAACAAGACAAGGCTCGCAACTGCGGCAGCGGATAACGGCATCTGACGGTTGACCATGCGGCTCCTCCGGCGGGTCGCTAGCGCGGGGCATACTTGAATTTTTGCCGCACTCTGCGAGCAGGGCCGATTGGCTCGAAGGGGTCTCCCTTCGCGGGGAGGCCGTCGGCTTGACTTTTCACCCCTCACCGGCATCGA
>VBLS01000249.1 GCA_005878635.1 Methanobacteriota archaeon
AGCCCTCCAGCTCGCGGGGGCGGCCCGCGCGGAGACGGACAAACTCACGGTCCTCTATTCCTCGGCCCAGAAAATCTTGTCGTCCCGCGGGCGGCTCGAGCTCGCGGAGCGCCTCGGGATCGCCGCGCCGCATCTGCGGGAGGTCTTCGCGGACGCGAAAGAGGCGATGAAGGCGAAGGAATACGAGAAGGCGCTCGGGCTGGCACAACGCACGGAGGACGAGTTCACATCGCTCATCCGCGAGAGGCTCCTGCTCACGTTGAACGAAGCGGAAGAGATCCTAACGTCCGTGGAGGGCGCCGACCTCGCGGCATCGACCGAGGCCCTCGGGAAGGCCCGCGGGCATCTCGAGGCGGGCGAGATCGAGCAGGCCGCCGATCTCGCGACGCAGCTCAAGGCGCAACTGGAGACGCTGCGGCGGCAGGGAGAGGAGGCCGAGGCCGCCCTCCGGAGGCTCCGGGACGTCCTCGCGGACGCGGAGGCGATGAACACCCCGCTGCCGCGGACGAGCGGCCTCCTGGATCGGGCCGAGCGGGCGTACCGCATGGGGCAGTTCGACGAGGCTCTCGACATCGTCGCGCAAGCGGACGTCGACGCCACGAAGGAACGCGACCAGGCGGTCGCCTCGATCATGAAGCGGTTCGAGGAGGCCCTCGGGAAGGCGCGACGGGAAGGGACGGACACGCGGTCCTCCGAGAGGCTGTTCGAGAAGGCCCGGGAGCTGTTCCGGGCGAAGAAGTATCGGCAGGCCATCGCGACCGCCCTCCAGAGCGAGGCCGAGGCGGAACGCGTCGGCTTGCAGCAGCAGATCGCGAAGCAGGCGGTCGAAAGCGTGGAGGGAAAACTGCGCGACCTGGGGAAGGGGTCCTCGATCGTCATGGACCTCGTCTCGGACAGCCGCAAGGCGTTCGCGGTCGGGGATTACGTCAAGGCGCTCGACACGGCGATCCACGCATCCGATTCCATCGCGGACCTGCGCGTCCTGCTCGACGAAGTCGCGGAGGTCCGGGAGAAGGCGAAGGCGCTCCTGCAGACCGCGTTGGAGGTCGGCGCGGACGCCTCGAAGTTCGAGAAGGCGTTCCAAGACGGCGAGTCCGCGTTCGAGCTGGGAGAAGTCGAACGGGCCCGGGCGGCGTTCGCCGGGAGCATCGAGTGGGGCCACAGCTTGCTCGCTTCCTATCTGAGGGACCAGCTCACGAAGGCCGAAGGCCTCCTCGAGATGTGCCGCAAGATGGACGTCGACCCGACGGCCGCGATGAACCGGTTCGCGGAGGCGAGGACGCGCCTGGAGGCCGGCGACTTCCAGGAGGCCATGGCGAACATCCGGTCCGCCCGCGACGAGGCAAGCACGGTCCTCGCCGCGAAGCTGAACCGCGCCCTCCAGGACGCGGTGGACAACGTGGCCCACGCGAAGCGGCTCGGGTCCGACGCCCGCGATGCGGAGGCACTGCTGCGCCAGGCCAACGAACGCATCCTGCGCGGCGAGTACGACAACGCGATGGACGTCGTGAACAACGCCCTCGAGCGGGTCGAGTCCGCGAAGATCATCGAGAAGCGCTTCATCGATCTCACGTTCAAGGCGGAGACGACGATCCGCAACGGCCGCAAGTTCGGCATCGACATGAAGCTCGCGGAGACGAAGCTCGCCCAGGCCGTCCAGCTCCGCAAGTCCGACTTCGCCGAGGCCACCCGGTCCGCGGAGGAATCGTACCGCCTCGCCTGGGAGGCCACGGAGGCCTTCGCCCCGAGCATGCGCGGCTTCCTCGACGTCGTGCCCGCTCGGGTCAACGAGTGGGCCGACGCGACCTTGACGGTCGAGAACGAGGGGAAGGGCGCCGCGAAGGACGTGCGGGT
>VBLS01000250.1 GCA_005878635.1 Methanobacteriota archaeon
CTGACCATCGTATGGGATGTGAATATAAGAATCGTCCGACCCCTCGCGACTCCGATAACTGGCCGCGAGCTTTCTTATACGGCAGATCAGGGTGAATGCAAGGCGACACATGGGGCTCAGAACTCTAGCGAAGACCATTGCGAATTCGCGGCCGATTAGTACTCTGCTCGTCCTCGTGACGACTTTCGCGGGCGTTGGGTTACTTATTGACCGCCCGAAGGGGATTGTTGTTGAATGGCTCGCCCTACCCTTCCTCGCTATTGGTGGTGCTTTTTTCATGTGGATTTTTCGGCGGGTCCCCCGATCCAGTGCCGAGACACCCAATACCCTGGCGAGCCGCTTGCTTCACAGGTTGACCTGGGGGGGGAGACTCGTAGGTTTGTTCCCGGCTTTCGGCGCCGCCATCATCATTGCAGACCTTGCCTACAACTGGATGCAATCCGCGAGCCCATCCCTCCAGACGGAGGACACGATCGCACTCCTCGCCGCCGGGACGCTCTTGGGATACGGATTTGTCCCGGAGCGGTATGCTCGAGAGAGAGACTTTACTCTGCTGTTCTTCGTCCTGCTAAATGCGTTTCTGGTAGCTCCACTACTCATTACCCGTGTTTACTACGCGGACCTGAACAAATCTGTTGATGTATATTCATGGGTCGCCCTTGCTCCCCAAACGAGCGGCGTGTTGACGCTGCTCGGGGTGTCCAATCAGGTCCACACGGTTTCTGGGTCCACCGCCCCCGGCCTCACGTTCACGCCAGAGCATTTCTCGGTTCAAGTGACCGTCGTAATTACCACAGCTTGCTCCGGGATCTATTCGTTCGGGGTTTTCGCGTCGGCGTTCGTTGCATTCGAGCTCACCGAGTTTAAGCGGCCTTCGACGAGGATGTGGGCATTAATCGTCTTGGGCTTTGCGACTTCGTACCTGGCCAACGTCCTCCGCATGGTGGTAATCATCCTGGTCGGATACTATTCGGACACGCCGGGCACCGACCTTCAGAACATGCTCCTTGCTCACTCCTACCTGGGTTGGATCATATTCCTCGGATGGATTACGCTGTTTTGGTCGTTGCTTCTTCGATTCACGCCACAAGAAAGCAACGCGGACGTGCCTCACGAGCTCCAGAGACGGGGGGTCCTCTGCGGGATTTGTCGTCGCGAACTGACCCCGACGTTACACGGCTATCGATGCGAATGTGGGAGTTTTTTTCACGTCGCATGCGCCTCGCAATTAGAGGCGTGTTCGAACTGCCAGAGGCCGTTAAAGAGTGTAGCCCTCGAACGGGCCCAGCTCGGTGGCTGAGTCTCATAGGAAGGGCCAGGGGATGGGTAATCGCTTGCGCCCGGTTCTGAGAAGGATAGTACCCGCTAGCATGCGCAGGCAACTTTTCAATTTTCGCGAGGCACGACAAGCCCCTGATGATTGGAGGCGACTTGTCCGGGCTTTCCCCGAATTGGAAGATTACGCAACCCTGGCCGAACGAGCGAGGACAAGCTTGGAGAGTAACTATCACCGCTATCTCACGGAGGTATCAATTCCTTCAATGGCAATTTCGATTGAGCTCGCTACATTCCTCCTGGTTGCCTGCCGTCTATTCCGGCCGCGAAAGATCCTAGACCTAGGTTCCGGATTCAGCAGTGCAGTTTTCCTTCATTATGCGGCGACTTCGACCACGGAGGTAGATCTGTGGTCGATAGACGATTCCGAAGAATGGCTCGCCAGGACTGACCTGTTCGCAAGGAAGGTCGGTCTCGTACCGATGAGGCTTCTTCCTTGGCAAGATTTCCTTCGAAGAAGGGAGGAACGATTCGATCTCGTTCTTCACGACCTGGGCTCGATGAAGACACGGCTAGCTACCCTTCCCGACGTCCTCGGACGAGTGAATTCTGGAGGACTCGTAGTTCTGGATGACATGCACAAACAGCCCTACAACTCAGCCGCCAGACGCGCCGTCAAACGCCATTGCATGACACTGATCAGCCTTCGCGCGGTAACCTTGGACCAAATCTCGAGGTACAGCATGCTTGCAATCCCCACCTGACGAGGTGGCCACGCAGCCGGCTTAGAGCGAGACCGGTTCCCTGTTACCACTTGGCGATTTAGGACGAATTTTCGAAAGTGTCACGAAGGAGCATCCCGCCACTTTGGCGCCGGTAAGGAACATGTCGACCGCCTCTAGGAGCCCTCGGTCCATTCGAAGGGGATGTGCCTGGATGACGAGCAAGCTCCCCCTCATCCGTTTGAAATCTCGAAGAGCCATCAACCAGTGTTCCGCAATGATCGAGGCTTGTTCGGGTCGAAGCTTAGGTCCCTGCGAAGCATCAAGAAAGAACCAATCATCGAGTTCGAAAACAGGGATCTCCAACAAGCCACCATAGACATCGTACGGCCTCGATAGAGTCCGCCCAGAGAAATACTGGATGAACACCCGCGGAATATCCGCGAAACTGGAAGGGTATGTATGGATCGCACCATAACGTGCCCGCAGGTACATGAGCGGGTCTTTACAAACACGACTACTGTCGTATTGGAAACCCGTTTCGAGTAACGCGCGGTATGTATCGGCATTGTGCCTTAGG
>VBLS01000251.1 GCA_005878635.1 Methanobacteriota archaeon
AAAAGGGTCCGAAGGCCGAGAAGCCCGCGAGCCAGGAAGCGAAGGCGGAGCTCCTCCGACCAGAGACGAAGAAGCCGGAAGAGAAGAAGCCCGAGGCCGCGGCGCCGACCCGGCCGCCCCAACCGGGCGATGCGGAAGCGGCGATCGGGGAGGCCCATGCCGCCCTGGTCGATCTGGGCCTCACTGTCCCTCTGACGAAGGGCGTCTTCGCGAAGCGCGTGGCCGCGTACCCGGGAGGCGAGATGGCCTTCGTCGCGGATTATCGGACGGAACCGCACCGGGCCGTGACCCGCGTCCTGGGGGACTGGCTCGGCTTCCGGGTCCCCGAGGTCTTCGAGCCGGACGTGCTCCTCAAGGAGATCAACCCGCGGCTCAGTTCCTTCAAGTTGAACGTGCAGCTGAAGGACCTCACCTGGCTCGACAAGGAACTCAACTTGCGGAAGGCGAAGCTGGTCCTGGGGGACCAGGAGAAGATCGTGCGTTTCAAGGACGTCCGGGATCTCGTGAAGTCCGTGAACGAACTGCTCGCCCCGAAGAAACTCGCGTTCCTCGAGCTGGAGACTTGGGACGACGACTTCGCGTTCCTCCTGATACGCGAGCCGCGATGGGACAAGATCGCCGGGACCAACCTCGTCGTCATCAAGGCCGATCAGACCGCGACGGGCGGTGAGTGCGGTGAGTGCGGGGCCCCGGTCGGAAAATATTGGCGCGATTGCCTCAAATGCGGAGCCGTGTTCAACTAGTCCTTCTTCTCCGCCTTCTTCGGCGCTTCCTTCGTTTCCGGCGTCTCGATCTTCAATGAGTCCGGTCCGCCCGGCGCCGTCCGGAGGATCGGCATCGGGTCGTACATCTTCTCGGGCCACTCGCGACGCTCGACGCGCATGCCGCAATGGGGGCAGTTCTTGGCGTCCAGGTGCTCCTCGTTCCGCGTGAAGAGGACCTTCCCGTCGCAGAACGGACAGTGCAAGGTCCGCGGCTTCCGCATGATCCGTTTCGCGAAGACGCTCACCTGTCCTTCTCGGAGGTCGGGCGACATCCGCGCGGACCAAGACATGCCTGACTAAGAAGGTTCCGCCGTGGAAGTCCGCCGGGCAACGTCCACCGCTTGCCCGCCCGCAAAAAGCCTAATGGCGCCGACGCATCCATCCGATCGTCGATGCGCGAGCTCCCGCTTCGTCCCTACCATGAGTTCGCCGGGGCCCTGTTCCGTTCGGAAGCCGACTGGGACGTTCCCGCCGGATATCGTTCCCTGGACGAGGAAGTCGCCTCGGTCCGACGCGGGGCCGGCATGGTCGATCTGAGCGACCGTGCGAAGCTCGAGCTGATCGGTTCCGAGCGCGTCCCGTTCCTCGACGGACTCGTGACCGTCGACGTGAAGATCTTGGCTCCCGGGACGTCCGCTTATGCGCTGCTGCTCAACGAGAAGAGCCGCGTCCTCGCCGACGTCCGCTTGTACGCCTTTCGAGACTCGCTGGTCCTGGACATGGACGCCGCGCAGGCCCCTCGCGTTCGCGAGATTCTGGAGAAGGGGCGGGTGAGCGACGACGTGGAATTCCGCCAACTCAGTTCGGCGGGCCACATCGCCGTCGAAGGGCCGAATGCCGCCGACGTCCTCGCTAAGGTGGTGCGATCGGAAGTCCGCGGGCTCGCCCTCGACGCCTTCGCCGCGATCCCATTGAGCAACGGTCGAGAGGGCCGGATCGTTCGGAGCCGATCGAACGGGGCGCCTGGATTTCAGGTGTGGGCCGAAAATGGGAGCCTCGCGGAAGTTTGGCAAGCGCTCCTGAGGTCCGGCGCGACGCCGATCGGGCGGGACGCCTACGAAGTCCTGCGAATCGAGGGGGGAGTCCCGCGGTTCGGACCCGAAATGAACGAGGGCACCCTCGCCCTCGAAGTGGCACCGGACTTCGCATTGAGCTTCACGAAAGGCTGCTATGTCGGCCAAGAAATCGTCGCTCGCGGGACGTATGTCGGCCAGGTGCGCAGGAAACTCGCCGGCATCCGCGTGGACGGAGATCAGCCACCGGCCCACGGCGACCGCGTCCTCAAGTCCGATCGGGAAGTCGGCTTCGTCACGAGCGGCACATGGTCGCCGACCCTCGGCTCCGCCATCGCGATCGCGCTGCTGCGGATCGAGGAGGTGGCCGCGACGGAATCCCTGCGCATCGATCGCGGCGGGTGGGTCCTCCGCGGGCGTCCCCATTCGCTGCCGTTCGTCCGCGCGTCCTGAGGGGCCGAAAGTCCCGCGAGGGAAACCTTCAAAACCTTTCCCATCGGGCGGGCGGGTTTCGGCGGAACCCGGGCCCGATCTCGGCCGGTACGCTTATCTCCCATTCTGCTAATATCGTGCGCAATCGGGGCCGGTTCGTCTGGCGGTTCGCTGGGCGGGCTGGGGGGAGCCGTACCAACTCAACCGCGAGGGGGGTT
>VBLS01000233.1 GCA_005878635.1 Methanobacteriota archaeon
GATATCGATTTCGCGCCGAGAGATGCAGCGGGGAAGACAGTGGCGAAACGGAAAGCGTCGACGGCTCGGACGGATGACGGGACGATGGCCTTCTCCGAGCTCTCGAGCACGGATCCGGCCGCGACCCGGCGGTTCCTGGAGAAAGTCTTCGCGTGGCGTTTCGAGTCGCTGAAGTTCCCGCTCGGCGAGTACCTCTCGTTCGAGGCGCCCGGCGGCGGCCGCGGGGGCGTCCGGCCGGTGCAGGCGAAGGAGATCCCGGGCAGCATGAACTACGTCCGCGTGGACGACCTCGACGGAGCCTCGCGGAAGATCGTGCGGGCTGGCGGAGAGATCGTCCTGCCGCGGGTGGACATCCCGGGGATGGGGAGCTTCTTCTGGTTCCGGATCCCCGGCGGGCCGATCCTCGCGGCTTGGCAGGATGCCCCGGCGTTACCGAAGGAACGTGAGTAGATGGCGAAAGCGAAGGACATCGTGACGGCGTACCAGAAAGCACTTGGAAGAGGGGACATGGCGGGAGCCCGAACGTACCTCCACGACGACTTGTCGTTCGTCGGCCCGTTCGAATCGTTCCAGCGGCCGGAGCCATATCTAGAGGCCCTCGGTAAGCTGCACCACATCGTGGAGCGGGTCGAGCCCCGCCGAACGTTCGTCGACGGGGACGACGTCTGCATCCTCTACGACATGGTGACGAACACGCCCGCGGGTACGGCCTTCATCTGCGAATGGTACCGGGTCCGCGGAGACAAGATCGGCTCGATCCGGGCCGTCTTCGACGCTCGCCCGTTCGCGCCAATGTTCAACCGCTGATCTCTCATTCGGGGACCGCACGCAGGGGACGAGCGAGATGGCCGACCACTCCGGATATTTCACGCCGGGCTTCTTCGAGTTCTTCCGGGAACTCGAGAAGAACAACCGCAAGGAATGGTTCGAGGCGAACAAGCCCCGATACGAGGAGGTCGTCCAGGAACCGGCGGTGCGCTTCGTCCGTGATGCAGCGGCACGATTGAAGAAGATCAGCCCTCACCTCGTGGGGGAAGCGAAGGCCTTCGGAGGATCCATCTCCCGCATCTACCGAGACATCCGCTTCTCCCCGGACAAGAGCCCGTACAAGACCCATATGGGGATCCATTTCTGGCACGACCAGGCGACGACGCCGGAGCACATGGCTCCCGGATATTTCCTCCACCTGGAGTCGGGAGAGAGTGGCGTCCACTCCGGGGTCTGGCATCCCGACCCGCCTGTCCTCAAGAAGATCCGCGACCGAATCGTCGAGGAGCCGGACTCTTGGAAGAAAGTCCTGCGCTCGAGGATCGAACTCAGCGGGGAATCCTTCAAGCGGCCGCCCCCAGGGTATAATCCGAACCATCCGATGATCCAGGATCTCCGCCGGAAGGATTTCGTCGCCGGCCATCGCTTCCGCGACAACGAGGTCGTGAACCCGAAGTTCCTCGACGAGTTCGTGAAGGCCTGCGAGGCCATGGACCCGCTGAACGCCTTCCTCGCGAAGTCGATCGGGCTCCCCTGGTAGGCGCTCCTCGCTCAGGACCGAATCTGTCGCTTCGAGTACGCGAGGTCCTCTCGATCCGAACGGTCGAGCGAACGCCTGACGACCCAACGTGCGACGAACGGCGGGATCCGCTTCAAGGAGATTTCCGCCGTCGTCTTGACAAGGGTGCCTCCGGCGGCCGATGCGTAGCGATTGTCGAAACGGATTGTCGAGCCATTCGGGAACGTGACGTCGTACGCGTACCGGTCGGGCGGCTCGATCCGGTAGTTCCACGTCGTCGTCACAGACCGTCCCCCGATTCGGTATGCCCGCTCCACAACCTTCTCCCGGGGGAATGTTCGACCCATGTACTCGACCGTACCCCCTTCGCGGACCAATCGCCCCCGGAGGACGCTCGGATGGATTTCATGAAGCCCACCTTCGTCCATGTGGGCATGCAGGAGTTCCCACAGACCTTCGAGGGAGAGGGGGAACACATCCTCCATTTGCAAGCGGATCAACGGAGCTCTCCTAGGCGAGGGCTCGAAACGTCGGATCGACGATGAAGGTTCCCGAACAGATTCACGTTCGCCCGCGCTCGGTTCCGTGATAATCAATTCGTCGCGGCCGTGGACAAAGCGTTAAGCCAGGCAGACGGTCTCGGCCCGCGCACCAGGCGAGAACATGACCCGACCTTTCCATGGCTCCGAACTTCGAGGCTTGAGTGCCGTCTCCCGATCGCCGTCCTTTGAAGGCCGCTTCGGCCGCATGTTTCGGAACTTGCCGCCGCTCCTGCCGGACGACAAGGATCTCGAGGCGCTCGCCCGCCAGATGGTCGAACCCGAGCCGACGGGAGAGGAGGACACGGCGGGCGACAACCCGGACATCCCCGCAGGCTTCACATATTTCGGCCAGTTCGTCGACCACGACCTGACCTTCGATCCGACGTCGCAGCTCGAGCGAGACAACGATCCGGACGCGCTCGTCGACTTCCGCACCCCTCGGTTCGACCTCGACTCCGTATACGGCCGCGGACCGGACGACCAGCCTTTCCTGTACGATGAGGACGGCGTCCATCTTCTGATTGGCCACAACAAGGCCGGCGAGGACGACCTCCCGCGGAACGCGAA
>VBLS01000069.1 GCA_005878635.1 Methanobacteriota archaeon
TCTTGCGGGAAGCGCTCGAACTGGATCCTGAACGCGCGGACGCCTTGAACAACCTCGGCGTCGCGTACCTCGCCATGGGTCAGACGAAGCCCGCGGCCGTGAACCTCGAGCGAGCCGCGAAGCGCTTCGAATCCCCGCGGATCATCCTGAATCTCGGGAAGGTGCTCGAAGCGGAGAACCGGAAGACGGAAGCGGCAGGAGCCTACGAGCAGGTGCTCCGACTTCGGCCGAAAGATTCCGAGGGCCGCGCAGGCCGGAAGCGGCTCGCCCCGGCCGCGAAAGCGAAGCGCTCCCGGAAAGCGTTGGGCAAGCCCGCGAAGAAGACCGCTTCGTCCCGCCGGACACGATCAAAGCCCACACCTCCGAAGACCGCTGGGCCAGAGACTGCGGGGACGTAGGATTCACGGGTCTCGCGGAAGCCTCAAGATGGCTCGTTCGATCGGAGAGCCGATGCAGATCCGTCCCACCGAATGGCAAGGCGTTTACTCGGACGGCTCGTGGCTTCTCACGCGGAATTTGAACCCGGGCGTTTCGGTCTACGGAGAGAGCCTTCATCTGGAGGGAGGGGTCGAATATCGGCGATGGGATGTGAATCGGAGCAAGCTGGCGGCGTACCTGAAGTGCGGCGGGCGAGTTTGGCCGTACGACGACGCGACGTCGGTCCTGTACCTCGGCGGCGGGAACGGGACGACCGTCAGCCATCTCTCCGACATCTGTCGACAGGGCACGATCACGGCGATCGAGATTTCTCCCCGGGCCTTTCGAGACCTCTTGAAAGTGTCCGAAGCTCGACCGAACGTCCTTCCGATCCTGGGGGATGCGGCCAAACCCGAGATGTACGGGAATCGAACGAGTCCGGCCTCCGTCCTGTACCAGGACATCGCCCAACGGGATCAGGCCGCAATCTTTCGAAGGAACCTTGGGTGGCTCCGGCCGGGCGGAACCGGTTTCCTGATGATCAAGGCCCGATCGGAAGACGTCGCGGCCAACCCCGTCGAGGTCTATGAGGCTGCGAAGCGAGAGCTCATGGCGGCGGGAGTCCGAATCCTCGACCGACGCGTCTTGGCTCCGTACCAGACGGACCATGCAGTCCTTGTCGTGAAGAAGCCATAGCATCATCCCTCGGGAACGATTCAACCCGCCGTGAGTCGGACGTCGCGCCCGTTGTACGGGAGGTTCGCCCGGTATTACGACCTCATCTACCACGCGCTCGTGAATTACGAAGGCGACGTCGACTTTCTCGAGGAAGTCTTCCGACGATACACGGTGAAGCCAGGGACGATCCTCGATCTCGGATGTGGGACCGGAAATCACTCGGTGCCTCTTGCCCGCCGCGGATACCGAGTCACCGGCATCGACCGATCGGCCTCCATGATTGCGCAGGCGAAGAAGAAAGCCTCACGGTTGCGGAATCCGCCGCGGTTCGCTCGGGCCGACATGCGCACCATTCGACTCGGACAGAGGTTCGAGGCGGCCCTCTGTTTGTTCGGAGCCTTCGGATACCTTCTGACGCAACGAGATGTCCTTCAAGCTCTCCGCAGCATCCGATCGCACCTCGAACCCGGGGGCCTCTTCGTGTTTGAATTTTGGCAAGGGTCCGCGGCCCGACCCGCGCCATTCCAAACGTGGCTCGATCTCACCCGAGAGGGAGTGGAAATCGTCCGACTCGATGAATCTCGATACGACCCGAAGACCGGTCGACTGCCCGTTGAATTCCGATTCTTCGTCCGCCGCGGGCAGCGGTTCCTCGATCGGTTCACGGAGATCCACACGATTCAGACCTATTCGGTTCCGGAGATTCGAGCCTTGCTCCGTCGCGGCAAGTTCGAGTTGCTCGGAGCCTTCGCGGCGACGAACGTCAAGAAGGGGTTCGGGCCCGTCATGCGGAAGACCTTCCGCGTCATGGTCGTCGCTCGGGCGAAGTGAGCCTTCCGTCCGATGTTCAACGCCGGCACCCCGTGAACATTATATACGTCCCTGCGGTATGCGAGCCCCTTCCGAGGAAACGATGGCCCGCCTCCATGCACACCGCAAAGGGAAGAGCGGATCGACCCGACCCTTTCTGAAGGCCAACCCGGAGTGGGCCGGGATGGAAAAGGCCGAGGTCGAGGACACGATCTTCCGGCTCCACCAGGAGGGCCTCTCCGCCGCCGCGATCGGCGTGCGCCTCCGCGACGGATTCGGCGTCCCGAGCGTCCGGCTCGCGACCGGCCGGAGCCTGCTCGAGATCCTCCGGTCGAAGGGGGCGAAGTTCGCGATCCCCGAGGACCTCGCCGGTCTGATCAAACGGGCCGCGAGCCTCCAGACGCATCTCAAGGAGCATGGGTCGGACTTGAGCAACAAGAGGGGCCTGCAGCTGATCGAGGCGAAGATTCGCCGCCTTTCGCGGTACTACAAGGAACACGGGGTCCTGCCCGCGGACTGGGACTACTCGTCGAGAGTTTCGGAACTCCAAGTGAAGTAGGTGGCCGATGGCGAAGCGCCTCGAGGACCTGGCCCCGGCCGGGCTCCTCGAACGAGCTCGAGCGGCCGCAACCCTCGTGGACGGCGTCTCGCGGGTCCGCGTGTTCTGTCATTACGATCCCGACGGGACCACGTCCGCCGCGATCCTCACCCGCGCCCTCATGCGACGGGGGAAGAGGATCCACGCGACGATGGCCCATGCCCTCGACCGATCGTCCGCGGCCCGCCTGAACGAGGAGACGAACGAGCTGCTGATCGTGAGCGACATGGGGTCCGCCCAGCTCGACCTGCTCGAGTCCCTCCCCTACCCGGTCATCGTGCTGGACCACCACAAGCCGATCCGTGATTCCGACAAGCTCGCCCACGTGAACCCCCATTTCGAAGGCGTCGATGGCGCCCGCGAGATGTGCGGCGCGACCACCACGTGGCTCTTCACCCTCGTCCTCGACGAGGCCAACTGGGACCTCGCGGGCCCGGCGATGGCGGGGGCGATCGGGGACAAGCAGGCGGTGGGCGGTTTCCTCGGCGTCAATGCGGCCTTGTTCGGCGAGGCGATCGAGAGGAAGGTCGTGGTCGCGGAGCGGCGACTCGCCTTGCGGGACCTGCCGCTCGGTAAGGCCGTCGCCCAGTCCATCGATCCCTACTTCCGCGGCCTCTCCGGCCGGCCCGAGGCCGCCGCGGAATTCCTGCGCGCGGCCGGGATCGATCCCGAGACGTCCATCCGCCAGCTCGATGCGGCGGGCCGACGCAAGCTCAGCTCGATCCTGGCGGTCCGGCTCCTCGAACAAGGCCCCGCCCCGGAGGCGCTCGAGTCGCTCGTGGAGGATCGGTATTGGATCGAGCCGGACCAGATGTACGCGCAGGACCTCGAGGCCTACGTGAACAGCTGCGACCGCCTCGATCACGAGGGCCTCGGCCTGGCCCTCTGCCTCGGGGACCGCGAGGCGTTGGCCAAGGCGGAGAAGCTCCTCGAGGAGTACACGTCTCGCGTCCTCGGGTACCTCGTCGGGCTCGAATCGAAGGGGCTGTTCCCGAAGAAGCACATCCAGTTCTTCTATTGCGACGACGCGAGCCTCGCGGGATCCGTCGCCGGGACGGGGATGCAGTTCTTCTTCGACCAATCGAAGCCGGTCCTCGGCCTCTCGGTCCTCGACGGCGTCACGAAGGCATCGGCCCGCGCAACGCGCACCTTAGTCGCCGCGGGCGTTGATCTGGCCGTGGCGCTGCGGGAGGCCGGCTCCGAGGTCGGCGGCAACGGCGGAGGGCACAACATCGCGTCGGGTGCGACGGTCCCGAAGGGCAAAGAGGAAAAGTTCCTCGCGTTGGTCGATGAGATCGTGGCGCGGCAACTCGCCGCCGGCCCGGCGAAGGCTCAGTAGCTGTCGAGGAGCCGACTGACCTCGCGCGCTTCGAGGTCCGTCCGAAGGGCGGGCGACTCGAGGACTTTCAGGTTCCGCTCGAGGAGGGCGAGCTCCTTCTCCTCCAGCGTGTCCGGGCTCACCGGCAGGAGGATGATCGCGCGACGCTGCATCACGAATTCGTTCACGTGCTCGACGAACATCAGCGTCTGGAGGAATCCGTTGTTGATGATGAGGTACTCCAGTCCGTCGAGCAGGACGACGCCCTCGCCGTTGTTGTCCTCGCTGAACTTCTGGATGACCTTGGCGAGCGTGCCGATCGCGGTCGGGTTGTGGAAGTCCTCTCCGGGCGTGTGGCTCAGCCACATGATGCGGACCTCCGCCAGACCGCGCTCCCGTCGGACCCGCTCCGGATACTGCCGCGTGATGCAGAGGCCTGGGATCTTCTGCGCGACGAGCGTTTCGAAGAGGCGGTAGCTGAGCTCCGGTTTCTTTTCCTTCACGAGGTAGCAGACGCCCTTCTCCAGGTCCATGGGCATCGCTGAACGCACGGACTCAGCCTCGGTGCCCATCTCCTCTGCCTGCGGTTGCACCCATCCCACCGCTTTTCTTCATATACCTATCGACGCTTCAAACTTCGTTCGAGATTATCAGCCAGGACCCGGGCGGGAATCTCCGGGAGGGAGATGAGCGTGGTCTTGCCGACCTCGCCTTTCCCGCTGAGCTTCGTGTCGACGAGGCCGAGCGCGTCCAGTTCCTTCACGTACTTCCAGAACTGTGTGTGGGCCCGCGGCTTCTCGTCATATTCCTCGCACACGAGGGCGTAGGCCTGTTCCGCGTCGCCCATCGTGATGTACGCTTTCTTGCGGCTCTTCCGCGCGATCGACAGGAGGACGAGCTTCTTCGGCACGTCGAGGAGGGCCAACCTCTCCTCGACCTCGATTGGATGCACCTGGGCCTTCGCACCTCGGACGTGTTCCGCGGCGACTTCCTCGGCGCGTTCTTCGTCGGCCAGCATGCCGGCCTTCTCGAGGAGTTCAATCGCATACCGGGCGTCGCCGAATTCCGAGGCGATGTCCGCGATCAGGTCGACCAGGTCGTCGTCCACGGTGCCGGGATGCATCGCGAGGGCGACCCGGCCGTGCACGATGTCCTCTAGCTCCTTCTGGTCGTACCGCGGGAACTCGATGACGTTCGTGCGGCGGAAGGTGCTCAGGGCCGCGGCGTCCATGTACTCGAGGGCGTTCGGCCGCTGGGAGATCAGGATCATCGAGATGTTGCCCTTCGTCGTCGTCCCCTCTTCCGCGATGCGGGCGAACGAATAGATCAGGTCCGCGCCGCTCTTCTTGAGGAGGGCGTCAACCTCGTCCAGGATCACGATGAAGTGGAGCCGCTGTTTCTCGAGGTGCTTCCGGAGGCTCTCCATCTTCTCGGCGATCGAGAACCCGCGCTCCGGGAAATGCGCGTCGAAGTGCTGGAGGAGGCGCAGCAGGACCGCGTCGTCGCCCATCCGCTGCCGGCAGTTCACCAGGTCCCAGTCCAGGGCGCGGTTCGACTCCGAGGCGTACTTGCGGAAGTCCAGGCAGAACCGTTTCGCGGTGTGCGTCTTCCCCGTCCCGACGGGGCCGTAGAGGAACGCGTTGCTCGACGCGCCGGCCTCGACGATCGGGCGCAGGAGGCTGAAGAGTCGCTGGGTCTGTGCGTCCCGGTGGACCATCTTGTCCGGGAGGTAGTCGAACGACAGCTTCCCCTGGTCCTTGAACACGGAAGGGCCGGAGCGGAACGACACGACGACGCGAACACGGCGGCTGAAATAACCTTTGCCTCCTCCGACCCGAAAGGCCATCTTCCCGGCGGTCGATGCGTCGGCGTGGCCGATCGCTTCTTCTGCTTCGCCTGCGGCCGCGACCACCGGGCGGGCAGCGGACTCGGGCGGGATCACAAGCGCTACAGCATCGAAGGCGGGCACGAGTCCGGCGGGATCTTCTCGGACCTCCGCGAGTTCTACCTGCAGACGAAGGGCATCGCCGCGGCCTTCCGCATCCTCGGCTTCGAGAACGTCCGGGTCCATCCGCCGCGGTTCGGTCGCGGCTGGCCCTCGCCGGCGGCGATCGAGAAGGCTTACCGAACCCGGGCGCGCCGCCATCACCCCGACGCCGGCGGCGATCCCCACGAGTTCCGCAAGGTCCAATGGGCGGTCGAGGTGTTGCGGCGCTACCGGCCGCCGGACGCGTGACGGTCCTGCACAAGATTTATCGAGGCGCGGCCTCTTCGATTGCACGAGGGCCCCTTACGCCTCGCTCCTTGCAGGAGACGCTCCAGCGGCTGCCCACCGAGGTCCTGCGTGATCTCGCACGGGCCCACCGGATCGACCGCGGCCGTCAGGCCGATCGCGCCTTGTTGATCGAGACGATCATGGCCCTTCCGGACGGCGACGCGATCCTGGTGGAGGCCGATCGCCGGCGGATGGAGCATCGCCTAAGCCGTTTGAGACCCCGCCAACTCCGCGAGATCGGGGAACGGCATCAAGTCAGCCTGCTCGGCCTGAAGAACAAGGCGGACCTGGTGGAGGCCCTCGCCGGCGCGCCGGACGCGGCCGAGATCCTGATCGAGGTCGAGGCGGCACCGCCGACGGACCATCTGGCCGCCCTCCTCGGTCGCGATTCGTCCCTCGATTTCGCCCGGGTCGAGGAGCTGCTCGTCCAGGCCCGCAAGCGATTCCAGGAACGGCGGTTCGAGGCCGCGCTCACCGCGGCCCAAGAAGCTTCGAGGATCGCCGAGCGGACGACGGACCAACTCCGGCGGGCGTCGTGGTCGTACGCGGTCCTCGCGGCGCAAGGGCTGTTGGATCCGTGCGACCCGGCGGACTCGGAAGCCGTGGCGGCGCGGAGGCTTTTGGAGCGGGCGCGGGAGGCGTTGGTCCACGGTCCGCCCGTCGACGAGAAGCTGCTCCACGACCTCGTCCGTGCGTCGGAGTCCGCCCACGCGCGGGAGGCGGAGCGGGTCCGCGAACATCTGGCGGGCACGAGGGACGCGATCCGCGAGGCGGCGAACCTCGGGGCGTCGGTCGCCCTCGCCGAAGATGCATGGAACCGCGGGGCGGACTTCCTCGACCGCGGCCGGCTCCGGGCGGCGCGGGAGAGCTTCCAGGAGGCGTCGCAAAATGCGGAGGACGCCCGGCTCCTACGAATTCGAGAGGTCGAGGACTCGGTCGACGCCGTCTCGGGCCACATCGAGCTCGCCCGCAACGTCGGCGCGGAGACGCAAGAGGCCGAGGGCCTCCACGCGGCCGCGCGGGCCGCCATCGCGGCGGGAGAGCACGGTCAGGCCGGGGACCTCCTTCGGCGGGCGGAGCGCCTCGCGATGAAGGGCCAGCAGCGGCAGATCGAGCGGGCGATCCAGCTCCGGGCCGCCCAGGTCGAGAAGGCCCAGGCGATCCTGAACGCGTGCGAACCGGTCCTGAAGGAAGCGGAGTCGTACGACCTGAGCGCCGCGGAGGTCCGGACCTTGCTCCGGCAGGCCCGGGACGTCCTGACGAAGGGCGATTACCTCGCGGGGCTGACGTTCGCACGGAACGCGGAGGAGGCGGCGCGGCATCTCGAGGCCCAGATTCAGGAGGAGCGCCGCCGACGCGGGATCCAGAAGCCGCGGTCGGGCATCTGCGGGGTCTGTCGATCCCGACGCGTCACGTTCCAAGATGATGGATGGGGCCGATGCGGGGAGTGCGGCAACTCGTTCCGATGGCGGGGTCCGCTGGGCGTGTGGGAACGCCTTCGAGATCTGCTGACTCCCTGAGTACCGCGCATCTTTTCTCCGAGACGAAGCCCTCCGCGGTGTTCGACTCCATACCCTTTTATCGCGTGCTCAGGTTTCCGCGACGATGCGGAAGGGGGACCTGCTTCGCCGTCGGGTCGAGGATGTCGAACTCACGCCGTCCAAGGACCTCTCCGCGATGGTCGCTGCGATGGGCCGGGGCGGAGGATTCACCGCGAAGAAGATCGCGGTCGGTGCAGAGATCCTCCGGACCATGTTCCGCCGCCCCGCCTGTAGGAGGTTCCTCTCGTTCCCCGCGGCCCTGATGGCGACCGGGGCCCGCGGCATCCTCCGAGGCCTCGTCGAACGGAAGCTCGTCGACGCGGTGATCACCACCTGCGGCACCGCAGACCATGACCTGGCGCGTGTCTGGGCGCCGTACTATCACGGCGACTTCGAGATGGACGACGTCGCCCTGCATCGCATCGGGGTGAATCGGCTCGGGAACGTGCTGGTCCCGAACGAATCCTACGGGATCGTGTTGGAGAAGAGAATCCAACCGATGCTCCGGGCCCTCTGGAACGAGGGAAGGAAGTCCCTTTCGACAAAGGAATTGCTCTGGGAATTCGGACGCCGGGCCGCGAGCCGGGACTCGCTGCTATGGTGGGCCTGGAAGAACCAGATCCCCGTCTACGTACCCGCGATCTTCGACGGCGCGGTCGGCTACCAACTGTGGTCCTTCTGGCAGGAGCACAAGGCGTTCGCGATCGACCAATTTCGGGACGAGGCGGAGCTTGCGGATCTCGTCTTCGATGCGCGGGAGACGGGAGCCCTCATGATCGGCGGAGGCGTGAGCAAGCACCACACGATCTGGTGGAACCAGTTCCGGGGCGGCCTCGATTACGCGGTCTACATCACGACGGCGCCGGAGTGGGACGGGAGCCTCAGCGGGGCGCGCGTCCGCGAGGGCATTTCGTGGGGCAAGGTCCAGGAGAACGCGAAACAGGTCACGATCGAAGGAGACGCGACCGCGATTCTGCCGATCCTGATTGCCGCGGCGCTCGGCCGCTCGCGCTGAGAAGGGCGAGCCCTCACTTGATGAGCCAGTATCCCGCGGCTTTCTCCCGCGCCCGGCGTTTCGCGTAACCCTTCGCTTGGAGTTCTTGGAGCGCCGTGAGGACGAAGTTCTTCGGGAGTTTCGACATCTTCGTGATGGCCTCGGCGTCGCGCATCTTGTCCTCCGAGGTGATGCCGGCGGACTTCATCGTGTCGTAGACTTTGTTGGCTCGGTCGGAAACGTCCTCGAGAGGCATGGACGCACCTCGTGCGCGGCCGGGAACTCGGAGGGCGCTTAAATAAGGTTTCCGTCCTCCGTATCGCGATGTGTCCAGGGGAGTGCAAGGATCGCATGGGCGACGCCTTCGCCCGGTTCGGTCGCGTCTCGATCGTGAAGCGCACTCGGGTCACCTCTCCGGAGGATCCTGCTCTCCGCATCCGCGGCCGCGCTCCCTTCTGGGCCGCGGGTGGACTGATCCATGACGGCCGCGGGGCGATCGTCCTCGTCCGCGTCAAGCCAGAACCGGAAGGAGGACCGTGGTTCACTCCCGGGGGACTCCTCGAACGCGGGGAGCGAACCGACGACGGCCTCCGGCGAGAAGTGCGTGAGGAAGTCGGCGTCGAACTGACGGAACCGACGCTGACTCGGATCGTCCACGAGACGGTGACCGATGGTTCCCGCTCCCGCCATGGATACTTCGCGCAATTCGTCGCCCGCGCGTTATCCCGCAACCTTCAGCCCGGACATGAGGTCGTCGAGGCGCGCTGGTTCCCCGACCTCCCAAAGGACATGGCCTTCCGTGACGACTATCTCGAGGATTTCGCGAAGGTTTCCAAGGGCACAAGCTTTTAGCGAAATCATCCGTTTCGCGGGTGGGACCATGGGTCAGAGGGCCGCATTGCTCGTGGTCGACGTCCAAAACGACTTCTGTCCCGGAGGCGCCCTTGGGGTGCCTGGCGGGGACACGATCATTCCCCGAACGATTCCCCGAACGAATCGGACGATCGCCTTGTTCCAGCGACGAAGCCTGCCCGTCATCTTCACGCGGGACTGGCATCCGAAGGTGACGAAACACTTCAAGGAGTTCGGAGGGGCCTGGCCGCCGCATTGCATCCAAGGGACCAGCGGGGCGCGATTCCATCCGGACCTCGAGGTCCCGAAGGGCGCCATCGTCCTGTCGAAAGGGATGGATCCGGAAGTGGATTCATACTCCGGATTCCAGGCCTTCACCCGAAACGGGCGGGACCTTGAATCGGCCTTGCACGAGCTCGGCGTCGATGAGTTCTTCATCTGCGGTCTTGCGACCGATTACTGCGTGCGTGCCACCGCCCTCGACGGCCTCCGTCGCGGCATGACCGTCCGTGTGCTTCGGGACGCGATTCGAGGGGTCGATGTGAAACGGGGGGATTCGGAGATGGCCGTGAAGGAAATGCGGGCCAACGGAGCGCATCTTTTGGAAAGCCGGGGGCTCGCGAAGATCCTTCCGAAGACCTGATTTTCTCCATGTGTGCCGTCACCTGAAGGCGGCGAATCGTTGAAATAGACCGGTGGTGGTCCTTCCGCTCGTCGCCTCCGGACGCGAAGCCGAGGAAGGCGCGGCGCGGGGACAACGACTGCAGACGGGGGATTCGAATGGCGGGCAAAGGCAAATCGGTCGAAGGCACGAGAGACCATCCGTGGAAACTCAAGACCCCGAGCGGGACCTCTGAGTTCGTCGCGTTCCGAGACGAAACGCTCGATCCGCCCGCGCTCGTCGTCAAGTCGGGGAGCACCGAACTGCGCTACCATGTCCGCTGCATCAACGACTTGCACCAGATGCTCAAGGGCCGCGGAGACTGGATGTTGCTGGGGAGCGCGGACGAGCAGAAGCCCGCGGCCGAAGGGACCGTCGAGGCGTGGGGACGGTCGCCCGGGAATCCCGTCGGCGGTTGGTACGGACTCAAGAAGGGACTCCGAGGTCGCTTCGGCATGTACGTCCCTCCGGTCCTCGAGGCTCTCCATCTCGCCGAGGTCGAACACAATCCGAAGAACAACCGGATGCGGGCGCTCTAGTTTCCTCGCTCCTCCGGGGAATCGCGCTACGCTAGCGTGGAGTGACTGAGGGGGTCCTCTTTCGTAGCGGAGGCGGATTCGGATTCGGCTTCACTCCGGTCGGTGGCTTGGGCATGAGCTGAAAGGCCCGCTCGTAGTCCCAAGCGAATTGCCGGATCTGCCGGAACTGGTCGACGAAGTTTTTCGCCCAGTCCTTGGACGAGAAACTCATGGCCGTATTCAATTGGTGCCAACCGCTGACCGAGAAATTGACGGACCCTTCCCAGCACCAAGGCGCCGGATCCAGGCAGACAATTCCTTTCGTGTGGCAGATGAACTGACTCCCCTCCGGGCTCGTGCCGATCGTGACCTCGATGCCCGCATCGACGAGCCGCTTGACCTGGGGCTTCTCCGCCATGCCCGACGCTTGGGAATGGTCCAGGTAAATATGCAGCGGATCCCCCGCGACGTGGTTGGCGAGAAATTGGTCGATCATCGGTTGGAGCGTGAATCCGTAGGCGATGATGTACATCTCGCTCGGGTCGGCCAAGTGGCGGAGGAATTCGGCCTCGGCTTGGGCTCCGTCTCCGGGCAAGAGGAAGCACGTGATCGTCGTCGTGATCTGAAAGGGCATGCCAACAAGGAAACTGCCCGGGGTATGAACGTGTCCAATTCGACGGGGCCGTGCCCGCGGGGAACCCGTTGGACATATCCTTAAATAGCGCGTCTGTCATACGATTGTCAGACACCTTCAGCGGGGAAGCGGGAGGCCGTTCATGCCATCCGAATCGGAGAGGGTTACGATCCGGCTGCCGCCGGACAAGGCGAAGGTCTTGCGTCAGCTCGTCAAGAGCGGAACGTTCACGACGATCTCGGACGTCATCCGAGCCGCCATTGACAAGTTCATCGACATCCAATTCTCGCCGGACTACATCCGCAAGCTCATGATCGAACTGCCGAAGGGCAACGTGGTGGACCTTCAGCAGCTCGTGAAGTCGGGCGACTCCGTGTCCGTCGAGGACGCGGTCCGGAACGCGGTCCGCGAGTACGTCCGACGCCGGCTCCACAAGGCCATGGAAGGGGCCGAGCGATAGTCCGTGGCGGGCGGCGCGACCCCTCAGGCGCGCGAGCGGGGCGACTCCCACCGCGGGTCGCTCGGGATGGGACCAGGGATGGGCATCGAGTCCGCGCAGCGCACCGGGAACCAGTCGTTCCTCGAGTCTTTCTCCTTCGCACGCCCGAAGGTCCTGGTCGTCGGCTGCGGCGGGGCCGGCGGGAACTCCGTGCACCGGCTCCATCGCCTGGGCATCCATGGGGCTCGAACGGTCGTCGTCAACACGGATGCCGTGCATCTCGATTCGATCCAAGCGGACCGCAAGCTGCTGATCGGAGCCGGCGTGACCCGCGGCATGGGGGCCGGCGGTCGCCCGGAGATCGGCGAGCGATGCGCCGAGATCTCGGAGACCGAACTTCGCAACCAGATCGGCGATGCGGACCTGACGTTCATCACGGTCGGCCTCGGTGGAGGCACCGGGACCGGGGTCGCTCCGCACGTCGCGGAACTCGCCCAGGCCGCCGGGAGCGTCGTCATCACCTTGGCCACGACGCCCTTCCGCGCCGAACGCGGTCGGATGACGAACGCCCGCGCCGGCATCCAGCGACTCCGGGACCGGACGGACTCGCTGATCCTCCTCGACAACAACCGCCTCCTGGACCTCGTCCCGAACCTCCCCGTCGAGCAGGCCTTCGCGGTGATGGACCACCTGATCGGCGAGGTCATCAAGGGGATCACCGAATCGATCACGGTCCCCTCGCTGATCAATCTGGACTTCAGCGACGTCCGCACGATCCTCCAGTCCGGCGGCACGTCGACCGTGTTCTACGGGGAGAACGCGGAGGACGACACCCGACGGGTGGTCTCCGACACGCTAGACAATCCGCTCCTCGAGGTCGACTACCGCGGGGCGAATGGCGCCCTGATCCACATCAGCGCCGGGCCTGGCCTGCGGCTCCGCACGGCCCACGAGGTCGTCGAGGGCCTGACGGCCGCCATGCGGCCCGACGCGAACGTGATCTTCGGCGTCCGCGTCGATCCGAAGTACAACGGGATCCTGCGGGTCCTGGCGATTATGACCGGCGTCCGCTCTCCCATGGTGGAGTCGGTCCGAGAATCTGTCTCCGTCGCCGACGTCGTCTCGGATCGATCGGATCCCCTCGCGAAGGATTTCCCGCGGCCCGATCGAAGGCGCTGACCTTCACGAAGGCGGCGGCGGGAGGACGACGACCTGCGCCGAGTCTTGCTCCATCGCCCGCGTGAGGTCCTTCGGCTTGAGCCGCACCCGGATCGTCTCAGGTTTCGGCTTGATCATGTTCCAGCCGGCCCGGGTGATGGCGCCGCCGACCATCGTCAGGACGACGTACATCCCGAACGTGAGGAACGTCACCGCGACCGGTTGGAGGATACCGCTCAGGTCGAATCCGCCGGTGAGGCCCGCGGTCGGGTCTCCAACGCTTTCCCCGGAACGGATCTGCGTCGGAACGACCTGGACCTGCGCCAACGCGCGGCTCTCTTTGCCGTTCGCATCGCGGAGGATCAGGCTGACCTCGTAGACGCTGGCGTTCGAATACCGATGAGGCCCAGGCGTCGCGCCTCCCATTCGAGTCCCGTCCCCGAAGTCCCACTGCCAGGAACTGATCGCCGAATCACCCTGGTTGGACGTGTCCTTGACGGTCGCGTTGAAGTCGGTCGCGACCCAGCCGAAGGAGGCCGTCGGGCCCGCGGGCGTTTGGTCCTGCGGGAACTGGCTCCGGAAGAAATCGCCCGGCGCCGAGGCGATGGCCAGGGCATGCGAGAACGTGAAGACGAGGAGTCCCAGGCCGAGGGCCAGCACGCCGATCCCCATGAG
>VBLS01000234.1 GCA_005878635.1 Methanobacteriota archaeon
AAAATGCCCGATGCCCAACCAAAAGGGAGGGGAAACGCGTGACGGTTGAGGAGAACTTGCGAGTGATCGATTCAGGAATCGACGCGCTGAACGCCCATGATTGGGATCGATTCGTGCGACTCCACGCCGAGTCTGTCATCGACGTGAACCCCGCAGCGCCGGAACCGATCCAGGGGCGTGGCGCCCTCCGCGAGTATTATGAGCAATTCAATCGAGCGTTTCCGGACCTTCGAACACACAAAGACCGGAGCTTCGGCCAAGGTGACTGGGTGTGCTTAGAGACCACCAGCTCGGGGACGCACAAGGGACCGCTGCTCGGTCCCGGCGGACAAGCAATCCCTGCGACGGGCAACGCCTTCCGCATGAAGGTGGCCGGGGTGTTCAAGCTCGAGCGCCGACAGATCACAGAAGTTCACGAGTACTTTGATCTCGCCGGCTTCATGGCCCAGCTCGGCCTTGGTCCGAAGTAGGATCCGGCCGTTTGCGGCGAGGGAGGGTCCGAATCCGAGCAGGCCCGTACCATTTTCAGCCGGTGACGAGCGCCACACCGAGTGTCCCCAACCTCAGATAGGACCGACGTGAGGGCCTCGTGCGTCAAGCGACTCGTGGATCTCGACACGTCGCGTCGCGTGGCTCCCTCTGTACGCGGGGTCGCGGATGGTTGCGCGTCCGACATGAACGGATCCGCGGCGGAACGCGAAGGTTAACGCGAGAGATCCGGAATTCACGGAGGTGGCGGAGATAGCCCCGTCTCCGGAAGGTCCGGGCCCGACGAGTCAGGTGGCCGCGGGAGCGTTTCCGAGGGCTGCATCGCCACGACTTGCGAGGGAATCGCCCGCCTGGGACCCAGGACAAGTACGACGACGATCGCGACGGCGATGACGACCCCGATGATGATAAGCCATAGCCCGGCAGCGATTCCTAGGAAGGCCATCGATCCGCCTAGAGGCGGCGCATAGTGGTAGGCCGTCAGTTCCCCGCTGCTTCGCTCGTCTCCATTGCTGTCGTACGCCGCCTGTTTCGCGTAATTGCCGACGTCGCCGGACCAGTACGCGACCGTGTCGCCGGGCACTCCGATCTCCGTCTGCTGTACCGGGGTTACAGAAAACGTGCCCTTGGGGACAGCCACCTCGGTGGTGGTTTGGACGGTGTACTCGTAGTCGATGCTTCGCAACGTCGTGTTCGACGTCGAAGAGCCTCCGATCGTCGTTACGGTGGTCGCAGTGAAGTTCGAAACGGACAACCACATGGCGCCGGCGGATAGGGGCCACCTCATCTCTTGCGGCGGCGCAGCAGTACCCGCAACCGAGACGGTGACGGTTGTGCCCAGGTACGTGGTCGTGAAGGCAAGAGCTACCTGCACCGACGAAAGGTCCGACGTCCGGAACCATTCATCTCCCGCGATGGAGTACGTCACGCTGCCGGACGTCACGTTGACCCAGTCTTTCGTGTCGTAACTCCCGCAACCGTCACGTCCCTCGTGCCAATGACGATGATCTCTAGCGTCCCCGGCCCCGTTCCTCCCGCCGGAGAGCTTGCATTGGTCAGGCGGTAATGCCACCAATCTCCGATGTGCCAAGCCGGCGTCCCCATGTCCGCCCGCGCGGGAACAGACGTTGCCATCATGGTGCCTAGAACGACGAACACGGCGAACGTCGCTTTCACAAGAGTACGGACACGACTACTCATCGTTCTCACCTCGAGACACGGCGGAGAGGAGAACATAGCTCGTGGGCGGCGCAGTCGGGAAGAATCCGCTTGGCAGCATGGACACCACCGTGGTCTCATTGAAATACGCCTGGGCATACAGCCCGTTCGAACGGTTGACCGCCCAAATGATGTACCCTCCCGGCACATCGCCGAGCGCGTTCAGGTTCACGGAGCCCGAGGCCCCCTCATAATTGACGTCGTGACCGGCCGCCAATTCCGACAGGGCTTGGGCCCACTGGCCGGGTCCGAGCGCCGTGCCCGGGGGAGACGCAACAGCTTGGACGTTGGCGCGAATCGAGGTTCCCGAAATGTCGGCCGCAGCCTCCGCCGCAAGGGCCACGAGGTACGCCGCATCGTAGGCATTTGCCGCGAAAAGCGGTGGGATGCCGCCATACCGCGCCTGGTATCGAGCGGCCCACGGCCCGTACCCTGAAGGCAGGAACCCGGCGTAGGCACCCGGCGCCGTACCGTGGAAGCTGCTGACGTTCACGCCCGAGGCGACGAGCGAGTCGATGAAGCTCTGGTCGTAGACGCCCTCCGAGAACATCCATGTGACGTTCGCCCACCCGGGATTCGCTCCGAGACCCGCCCACCAGTTCTGCACGAGCACTTCGCCATTGGGAGGATAGGCGGCCACGTACACGGCTTGCGGCGACGGAGTGACGTCCAAGATCGCATGGAGGTCGGCCGTATAGTCGGTCCCAAACTCGTTGACGATGCGCGGTGACCCGGCCGTAATTGTCCCGCCGAACCGTGTGAAGTTCGCCACGTAGGCGGCCGCGGTCCGGACGCCGTAGACGTTGTTGATGCCCATCGCGGCCGAGTACCTGATCGACTCGTTCTGGTAAGCGTAGTAGGCGCCCACGACCGCTTGCAACTCGTCCGACGGCGCCGTCCGTCCGAACCAGCCGCCGGTGTAGGATAGGTCCGTGAAAGCGGCGCGGGTGCACGAGGGCGAAAGCTCGAATACGCCGTTCAATTTCGCGACGGGGAGAATCGCCGCGCACATGCCTGATCCCGTGGCCCCGATGATGGCGTCGACGTGATCTTGGGAAACCAGGGTTGCGGCGTCGGAGGCGGCGTACGACGGATCCGTGCTGTCGTCCATGTGAAAGACTTGGACAAGCCTTCCGTGTACCCCCCCGGCCGCGTTGATTTCTTGCACGGCCATGTCCACTCCGTTCTGCTCCCCCGGTCCGAAGGCCTGGAGGGCACCCGTCAACGACAGGATCGTCCCAACCCTCAGAGGCCTCGGCGTGACACGGATGTCGAGCAACGCATTTGTGGTGAGGCCGCCGGTGTCCGATGCCTCGCAGCGGACGGTGTAGTTGCCGACGCTCGGGAAGACGTGTGTCCCGCTCTTGTTCGTTGACCAGGACGTGTCCGGTACGCTGCCATTCTCCCACGCCCAGCGAACTTGGATCGCGCGGACTGGATCCTCGACATCGACGACCTGGGCCGTGAATACGAATTGGGTGTTCGTGTCGCCCGTGGTGGGTCTCGCCAAGATCCGCAGGATATGGGGAGCACTGTTGGCTTGTGGAGGCGAGGATTGCGGGAGAAAAGTAAGCCAACTGCCCGCGAGGATGAGGGCCACCGCGATCGCGGCTGCTCCGCCAAGGATCGCCACCCGGGACCGAGGGCCTTGCGAAGGCCCTTCGGTCACATCCCCGCCCACACGATCGGATTCGTGGCGCACGATAAATAACCTTGCCGCGATCGGTCCGGCTGGCGCATCCCGCGCCGGTGGAGGCCGTCAGAACGGAAGGTATCAGTACCGTTGACGGTCGGATGTTTCGATTGTCTACTTAGGAAGCTCCGACCTGAGTTTCGAATCCATTTGAGGGGATCGAACGTAGGCGATGGATTATCGGGTCGGGGTCCACTTCGATTCCTGACCTCGTTGAAGGCCCCCGTCTCCATGGCCGAACTTTCGGCAAACGAAGTTCAGCGAAGCAGCCAAGACCGCTGGCCGTCGTCGATTGAACCGGAAATGCAGTGGGTCCGTCCGGATTTGAACCGGAGTCGCCAGCACCCCAAGCTGGTAGGATTTCCTGTGGGCCGGACGACGCGAGGTCCCCGAGCCCAAACCAAGCTACCCCACGGACCCGCGGGCGACTCGAACCGCCTCGCCGCTAATAATCTATTCCCGCGGCTCAGTCCTCGCGGACCCACATCACCGCGCCGAGGATGATGAAGAGGAATCCCACTCCGCAGAGCAAGGGAGTGAGCAAGATGCCCGCGACGACGAGGAAGGCGCCCACGAGGAGAAGCGCGCTGCGATTCTCCATCGCCAAACGGACCGCGGTCGGAGCATGTGAAAGTTCGCTTGCCTCGGCTGCTCGGCCCGGGCTCAGCCGAACGGGAGGACTTCGTCGATGAGTTCCGCGTGGGACAGGATCATTCGG
>VBLS01000235.1 GCA_005878635.1 Methanobacteriota archaeon
CGCCTTTCGTTCCGAAGAAAGGCCCGACCGTTGCGCCCGTCCCTCCTCCGACGTTTCCTTCGAAGACTGGTTTCGTCGAGGCGTTCAGGCAAGCCGTGTAGCCGAGGTCCGCATAATCGAGGCCTTTCGTGTCCGCGAATCCGAGGTCGTAGATGTTCGTCCCCATGATCGCGGGCATCTTGCCGCCACCCGTCGGCGAGGCGAGCTTCCTCTCCAACAGGAATCGTCGGATGCCGGCCGCCGCGTCGAAGCCGTAGACGTCCCCGCCGGTGAGGAGCAGGGCGTGGCGCTCGATGAAGGTCTTCCCCAGGTCCGAGGCCGCGGTGTCGTAGGTCCCGGGCCACCCGCCTCGCGCATCGGCGAAGGCCATGGCCGGAGGGGTGAGCAGCACGACCGAGCAACCGGTCCTTCGGCGCAAATCCTCGGCATGGCCGACCCGGACGCCCCGGATCGCCGTGAGCGTTCGGTTCGGCGCGATGACTCCATCCTCCGAGAGCGCGAGACCGCCCGGGGCGTATTTAACGGATGTGCGGAGGAGGTGACAGCGTTCCGTTCGTACCTCTAAGTAGAGGTATGTGCCGCGGAGGTCCTCAGGCCGGCAGTTCTTCGATGTGGAACGTGACGCCGCGGTTCTCTAAGTCCGGCCGGAGGTGTTCCGGGTCCAGCTCCTCGGGGGCCAGGACGCCATGGCGGGCCGCGCGCTTCGGGAGGATCATCACGATGCCGGTCACGCACGCCGCGGCGGTCAGGAACCGTTCCGCGGTCGTCCCGCGACGGCGGTTCGCCTCTCGATGCTCCATCGTCACCGAGGCGCGCACTCTTCCCTTCGAGCCATCCGACTTCATGCCTTCGACGTCGACGACGATGGAGAGCGCACCCGCCATCAGGCCGATTAACGTGGACGGCTCCGGGATGACCGCGAGGAACGCGTCCCGGAAGGCGATCTGGGTCGACCCGAGCCTCACCATGTGGCGCGGGTTCAGCAGGCCGAGGGCGTCGAACGCGTGGATGGCCTGCTCCAGCTCCGGGCGGATGTCGTGCTTGTACTCGACCCAGCCGACCGGCCGTCGCAGGTGCCGAGGCAAGGTGAAGACCTCCTCATGTCGGAAGAGATGGATCCGCCGGGGTCCGATCGGCGCGGGGAATTGGTATTCCTCTTCCCCGCTCACCGTGGGATGCTCGACGAACTTCGCCCCCTCCCACACGATCGGCGGCATGAGGGCGTCGTGGAGGAAGATCTCGCGGGAGTAGAGCGGGAACCCGTCCGTCTCCTTCTCCCCGGTCGCCGCCTTCCGGATCCGGATCGCGTCGACCGCCGAGAAACGGTCCGAGGCGATTCGCGCCATGATGTTCGAGATGCCCGGGTCGGAGCCCATCGAGACGATCCCGGTAATCCCGCGGTCCCGCCACGCCGCGTCGAGGGCGAGCTGGCCGAGCACGCCGCCTTCTTGCCCGGTCGTGGCGGCGCTGTACCCGGCCGTGTCCACGTAGGAGGCGCCGACGTCGAAGCAGGCCTGCATGACCCGCAGGTTGTATTCCGGCAAGGTGGCGTTCACCACGACGTCCGCATCGCCGAGGACGCGGCGCAGCGCGTACGGATCCGTCACATCGGCCTCGATCGCCTGGATCGCGGCCGTCTTCCCAAGGGACTTCAAGGCGCGCGAACGGTCGCCCCGTTTGTCCGCGATCACGATCTCGTCCACGCGGGGGTCCGACGCGAGCTCGAGGGTGATGATCCTCCCGAGACCTCCGGTCCCGAGGACCGCCGCCTGCACGGCGAATCGAAGCGGCCGACGGGCCTTAGAAGTTTCGACCCTAATTTTCGGGCTCGGTCCCCATGGCCCGCGGCCCGATCGCCCCGGTCGACCGGACGAAGGGCAGGTCGCGAATTCGTTGGGGGCCCGCGTACACGTTGAACCGATCCCCGCGCGCGAATCCGACCAGCGTCATCCCGAATTCCTCGGCGATGGTGACCGCGAGGCTCGAGGGGGCGCCGACCGCGATGACGAAGGGGATGGCGGCGACCGCGGCCTTCTGCAAGATCTCAAAACTGGCCCGGCCGCTCACCGCGAGGATGTCCTCCGCGAGCGGCACCCGGCCTCCGAGGAACGCCTCCCCCACGACCTTGTCGACCGCGTTGTGTCGGCCGACGTCC
>VBLS01000070.1 GCA_005878635.1 Methanobacteriota archaeon
CCCTGATCTTGGCGTACTTCCTCGGCGGCTACCTGACCCGCCTCATCACGGGCCGTCCGCGGATGTTCGAGGCGTTCCTGTCCCGGATCGAGCGCCCGGTGTTCCGGATCATGGGCATTGATCCCACGCGCTCGATGACGTGGAAAGAATACCTCTTCGCGCTACTGTCGATGAACGCCCTCGTCGGGCTCTTCTCCTTCGTCGTGCTGCTCGCGCAGGGCGTCCTCCCGCTGAACCCGACCGGCGTCCCCGGCACGAGCCCCGACCTGGCCTTCCACACCGCGACCTCGTTCGCGACGAACACGGACCTGCAACACTACGCCGGCGAGGCATCCCTCTCCCTGTTCTCCCAGCTCAGCCTGATGGTCCCGATGTTCATCGCACCGGGGACCGCGATCGCCGCCGGCATCGCGTTCATCCGCGCCCTGCCGACATCCACGGGGAAGATCGGCAACTTCTACGTGGACCTGACGAGGGTCGTCCTCACGATCCTCTTGCCCGTGTCCGTCGTCCTCGCGATCCTCCTCAACTCCCAGGGGGTCCCGCAGAGCTTGAACGGCCTCCTGACGACCGGATCGTTCGAAGGGGCGTCCCAGAGCATCCCGATCGGGCCCGTGGCCTCCTGGGAATCGATCAAGATGTTCGGCCAAAACGGCGGCGGGTTCTTCGGCGCGAACTCGGCCCATCCGTTCGAGAACCCCAACGGCGTCACGAACCTGCTCGAGGTCATCTTCCTCCTGGCGGTGCCGCTCTCGTTCCCCATGGCCTACGGGAAAGTGCTCGGCCGCGGTCGCGGCCTCGCGTTCCTCGCGGTCATCTTGGCCTCTTTCTTCCTGCTCTTCGGGTTCGCGCTCCTCGGCGGCGGCGTGCCGATCGGACAGGAGACGCGGTTCGAAGGGTTCGGTAGCCTCCTGTTCCAGCAAAGTTCGATCGGCGCGAACACGGGCGCGACGAACGCGTTGCTCGAGAGCTTGTCCCACCGGGCAACGACGTCCCTGTTCGTGTTCATGTTCATCCAGGCGGTCCCGGGAGGCGCGGGTGCGGGGTTCATGACCCTCGTCATCTACGCGATCCTGACCTTGTTCCTCGTCGGGCTGATGGTCGGCAAGACGCCGGAATTCATCGGGATCAAGATCTCCCCGCGGCAGGTCCGTCTCGCCGTGATCACGTTCCTCGTGCATCCGGTCCTCATCCTCATCCCGACCGCGATTGCCTTCGTGTACGGGCATGTCCAGGGGATCCTCGGCACGCCCACGACCCCGTTCGGCTACACGCAGGCCCTGTACGAGTTCACCTCGTCCGCCGCGAACAACGGGTCCGACTTCCTGGGGACCCTCGCCAACACGCCGTTCTGGAACATCGCGACCGGCATCGTGATGGTCCTCGGCCGCTACGTGCCGATGGGCCTCATGCTCGCGATCGCGGGCGAGTTCTCCACCCAAGGGGCCCGCGGGACGCCGGAACCGATCCGGACGGACGGCCTCCCTTTCACGGTCACACTGTTCGGCCTCACCTTCCTGCTCTCGGCCCTCGCGTTCCTGCCGTTCCTCGTCATCGGCCCGTTCATCCGGTAGGTGCTGCCGATGAATCTCCTCGGGACCCACGCGAAGAACGGACCGCGGCCGGACTATCGGCAGGCCCTCCTCGACTCCCTCGTCAAACTCAATCCCCTGTACCTCTGGAAGGACAGTCCCGTCATGCTCGTCGTCGAGGCCGGGTTCGCCCTCGTCCTCGCGATGGGCTTCGCGCCGGGGGCCTTCGCGGGACTCGTGAACCAGAGCCGGTGGTTTTATTTCGTCATCGCCGGGATCCTCCTCCTGACCGTCTGGTTCTCCACGTTCTCCGAGGCGGTGTCGGAGGCGCAAGGGCGCGCACGGGTCGATGCCTTGCGCACCCTCGAGAAGGACGTTCCGGCCCGGAAGATCGTCGGCGACTCGGAGGTCATCGTCCCGTCGCGGTTCCTCGACCCCGGCGACGTCGTGCGCGCGAGCGCGGGCGAGTTCATCCCGCGGGACGGCGTGATCAAGGAAGGGAAGGCGTACATCGACGAATCGATGATGACGGGCGAATCGATCCCGTCGTACAAGGAGACGGGGAGCCACGTCATCGGCGGGACGAAGGTCGCGACCGATTCGATCCTGATCACGATCGTCGCGGAGGCGGGGAAGAGCTACCTCGATCAGATGATCTCCCTCGTCGAGAACGCGAAGCGGCCGAAGTCCGCGAGCGAGGTCAGCTTGACGATCCTCCTGGTCGGGCTCACCGCGATCTTCGTCGTGGTCTGCAGCGCGTTCCTGTTCCTCGCGGACCACCTCGGGTTGGTGATCGACCTCGCGATCCTGATCTCCCTCCTCGTCGCCTTGATGCCGACGACGATCGGAGGGCTCCTGCCCGCGATCGGGGTCGCGGGGATCGCGCGCGTCGGCGGGGCGAACGTCGTCGCCAAGTCCGGGAAGGCCGTCGAGGCGGCGGGGGACGTCGACATCCTGATCCTCGACAAGACCGGGACGATCACGGAGGGCCAGCGGACCGTCAAGGAATTCGTCCCGCTGAAAGGGTACACGAAAGAGGAGGTGGGCCAGGCGGCCTACCTCGCCTCCGTCTACGACCACACGCCGGAAGGCCGCTCGATCATCGAGGTCGCGAAGAAGAACGGATGGGTCTTGCCGCTCACCCCTCGCATCCTGGCCGGGAAGTCGATCGATTTCAGCGCGGAGAGCCGCGTCAGCGGCGTCGAGCTGTTCGTCCCGCGGCCGGGGACGCTCGGGATTCAAGAGTTGCCGACCGCCCCTCCCGAGGCGGCGGAGAGCCGAATCTGGCGGCTCCTCCTCGACCTGGAGGTGTCGGGAGGGCCCGCCAAGCTCCTCAAGGGCGCGGTGGACGCGATCCTCGACCTGTCCCCGGAGGTCAACGAGGCCGAGCTCCTCTGGCAAGCCCAGGAGATCTCCAAGACCGGAGGGACGCCGATCGCCGTGGCGGTCGACCGCCTGGTCGTCGGCCTCATCAACCTGCGGGACAACCTGAAGCCGCACATCCGGGCGAAGCTCGACGCGGTGCGGGCGACGGGCATCAAGACGGTCATGGTGACGGGCGATGCGGAGCTGACGGCCCGCGTGATCGCCCAGGAGGCGGGCATCGACGAGGTCATGGCCGGGGCGAAGCCCGCGGACAAGCTCGTGCGGGTCGAGCTGGAGCAGAAACGCGGGCACGTCGTCGGGGTCGAGGGCGATGGGACGAACGACGCGCCGGCCCTCGCCAAGGCCGACGTCGGGATCGCGATGAACAGCGGCACGTCCGCGGCCCGGGAGGCCGCGAACATGGTCGACCTCGACTCGGACCCCGCGAAGATCCTGAAGGTCGTCGAGGTCGGCAAGCAGCTCCTGATGACGCGCGGGGCCATTACGACGTTCAGCGTCACGAACGACATCGCGAAGTACTTCACGCTGTTCCCGGCGGTGATTCCCGGCAACCCGGCGGCCCGCCTCCTCGACGTCATGCAGCTCCACAGCCCGGTCACCGCGGTCCTCGCGACGATGCTCTTCAACGCGGCGATCATCCCCGCCCTCATCCCGCTCGCCCTGAAGGGGGTGAAGTTCCGCGCGGAGCCGATGGAGAGGACCTTCGTCCGGAACATGGCGATCTACGGCCTCGGCGGCGCGGTCCTCCCGTTCCTCGCGATCAAGGCGATCGATCTCTTCCTGGCCTTCGTCATCGGGTGATGCGATGCGGTTCTTCCTCTCCGTCCTCCAATCGATCCGGGAGAACGCGCAGCCCGCGCTCCGGACCTTCGCGGCGATCGCCGTCCTCGCGATGCTCGCCTACCCGCTCGCCCTGCTCGGGATCGGGCAGCTCGCGTTCCCCGGACAATCGAACGGCAGCGTCATGATGTGCAACGGCAAGGCCGTCGGGTCGACGTTGATCGGGGAGAACGTCACCTCGCCGATGCTCTTCCATCCGAGGCCCTCGAATGAGTCCGCGTCGGGCGTCGACCCGCACATCACCCCGGAGGCGGCCTACGCGCAGATCCCGAGGATCAACCGCACGACGGACATCGACGCGCGGTTCATCCGTTTGCTCGTCGAGAAGAACCTCGACGCGAATCGGGCGAGCAACGCGGGCGTCCTGGCCCCCGACTACGTCAACGTGAACGAGTTGAACCTCGACCTGATCCAGCGGTTCCCGGAGAAGTATCCCGGATTCTGCGCCTGAGCCAATCCCCGGAAGCCCTCAGGTCGACCAGGGAACGCCGAGGTCGGCCCCGATCTTCTTCAGGTTCTCGACGACCTTGGGATCCAAGGGAATCCCTTCCTGGCGGTATTTCTCCATCCGCGCGAAGCTCTTCTCGCCGTGCACGTAGATGCGGTCCTGGCCATGCGCCTTCGGGCTGTCCTTGAGCTCGCGGGCGAGGCGGTCCATGTCCCGCCGGAACTCGTCGAGGGGCCGGAAGGCCGCGGGATCGAGGGCCATGAAGAAGTGGCCGACGTTGGGCCGCTGCTCGTCGGCGTAGACTTGGAGTCCGGTCGCCGCGCCGCTGAGGACTCCGCCGAGGACGTCGACCATCAAGGCGAGGCCGTAGCCCTTGTGGCCTCCGAGGTCCTCTCCTTCGCCCCCGAGGGGGAGCAACCCTCCTCCGAGGCGATTCGCGAGCGCATTCAGGACGCGCTTCGGATCCGTCGAACTCCTCCCGGTCTCGTCGACGGCCCATCCGTGGGGCATCGGCTGTCCGAGACGGTTGTAGACTTCCACTTTGCCTCGAGGGACCGTGGACGTGGCCATGTCCAGGACGAAGGCTTTCTCCTTCTTCGCGGGCGCCGCGAGGCTGATCGGATTCGTGCCGAGGATCGCGGTACGGCCGAAGGTCGGGACGACCAGCGGCCCGGCATTCGTCATGCTCACGCCCATCAGGTCGTGCTCGAGGGCCATGAGCGTGTAGTAGCCCGCGATCCCGTAGTGATTCGAATTCCGTACGGCGACGACACCGATCGCGGTGTCCCGCGCCTTCCGGATCGCAAGGTCCATGCCTCGCTTGCCGACGACCTGGCCCAGGCTTTGTCCGCCGTCCATCAGGGCCGTCGCCTTCGTTTCCTTGACGATGCGGCTCTGGTCCGTCGGCTTCATGAAACCTTTCTTGAGCCCTGTGACATAGCGACCGAGGCGGGCCACTCCGTGGCTCTCGATCCCGCGGAGGTCCGCGACGACGAGGACGTCCGTCACGGTCTGGGCATCCGCCTTCGGCACGCCGAGCTTCGTAAGGACTTCTTCACAAAACGAACGCAGCGCCTTCTCCTGGACCACGTGTTCCTCGGCCATTGCGACGCCCCGTCGGTGTACGACCACGAACTAAGGCTTTGGGTATAAATTTGCGGCACGCCATCGCGTTTCTGAAACGGGCCGCGGCTACGTTGTGACGACGAGGTAGCCGGCCATCAAGGCGAGGAGCCGATCGATCTCTTCTCGTTGTTTCTGACGATCGTCCGAATACTGGTTCAGGTAATCACGGAGAGGTCCTGGGAGCAGAGTCATGGTCAGCCTGAGGGCGAGGAAATCGTCCAGATGGTCCGTCGGGCTCTCGTCGAGTCCGAACGCGTCCCTTTCGAAGGACTTGTTGAACTCCTTGGCGGCCTTCGCGACCTTGCGATCATGGCCCGATGGCAGCCGGAGTTCGACCTTGCGGGTGGGATGGAAGGCGGGGCCCGCACCTCTCCATGTCCACCAGGATTGGACATCTTCTTCCCATAGGACCTGCGCGATCGCTCGAGCCGTCCTCTTCGGCTTGGAGAAGTCGACACCAGAGGTCAAGTCGTAGATCGCCTTGGTCCCGTCCGGAGACAACTTCCTCGCCCCTCGAACCTGAGAGGCTACGCTTTCGCTCCGCGAGTCTCCGGCCATGAGTCCCCTCGGGATCAAATGAGCCATGCGGTATTTCAGGGTTCACGCGGCGTGCGATCCTCACGGTGCCGAGACGACGATGTACCGCGCCATGTCCGCGAAGAAGTGGTCGAGGGCGTCTCGTTGCCTTTGACGGTTCTCTGCGTGTTGAAGGAGGTACGCCACGAGAGGTCCCCAGAAGAAAATCGAAAACCAGTCCGCGCGGTCGTCCTTCAACCCGTACAGATAGGAGTCCAAGAAGGGTGCCAACTCTTCCTTCTTGAGCTCCTCCTGAAAGTCCTTCGCGGCCCTCGCGACCTTCCAATGATGGTCGGCCGGCAGCCGGATCTCAACCTTGCGGCTCGGAGCGAAGACCGGATCGCCTCCCCTCCAGCTCCACCAGGATTTGACGTCTTCGTCCCAGACGACACGGGCGATCGCCTCGGCGGTTCGCCGGGGCCTCGAGAAATCGATGCCCCTCGTCAGGTCATAGGTCGCTCGCGCACCATCGAGGGCCAGCTTCCGGGCCGCGCGGATTTGCGTTTCCAGGGTTTCCTCGGCCGAACTCTCCGACAAGGGTCGCCCCTCCGATGCCTCCAGGGACCTGGGTACTATTTCCGTTTTGAGAGGGCGTTCCCATGACCACGATGGCAGGTCGCGGCGATCGCGTCTCGCCGTCCGGGTTGCGGCCCTCGCGTCTCGTCTCAATTTCTCTCGGAAAGCCTTGGGAGCTCGTTCGGTGGCCACCGTAATCGTGACGGGAGGCAGCCCTCGCGCGTGGGCGCTCAAGAACGCCGCAGTGCGTTCTCGATCTTTCTTCCATGACTCGCGCAACCAAGTCCCGACGGCCCGCTGGACCCAGAATTCGTCGTCGTATAGGAGCCGTTCGAAAACGTCGAAGGGCTGGTCCAACTCGCCCGCGAACACGAAATCCCTCATCGCGTAGACCGCGATCCGTCGGCGCCACCGGTTTTCGGATTTGGTCCATCGCACGACTTCGCGGAATCGTCGGGGATGCGAATGGACGATCTTGGTGATGGGACCGAGCGCGAGGGAATCGCAGAGTCCCCATCCCGATGACTCGCCGGCCCATGCGTCAAGGAGCCGCCACGATTCGGCGTCGAGGGACTTCCCGAAAGCGTCGAGGAGGCTGATCGCCAACGCTTTCTCCTCGAAGGTCGGACCGGCCCAGAGCGACGATGCGAGTCGGTTCAAATCGCCGACAGCAAGATCGCGATGGGCTCGTCGAAAAGCGGAGACGATGGCTCGCAACCGCGGGATGCGGACACCCAGGACGGGGACTGGCGAGCCCAGGTATGACTGGGCCTTCGGATCCGGCCTGGCGGGAGCCGCGGATCTCAGCGCGGAGACGAGTTCCTTCCGGGTCTTCTCCACATGGAGAGCCATCGCTGCGAAACCCGCGAGACGGTAGATGACCGTTTCGGGGAGCCCGTCTCGTCCTCTCAGCCAGCGAACTTCGTGGGACCTCGAAAGGGTTAAGCCGCGGCATCGATTCCGACGGGTTCGAGAAGCGCGACGATGTCATGGGGACTCCAGAACCGGCTCGCGCGGATCATCCGGCCGTCGGATGGCCACACGGTGATGCTCGCCGCGGACCACGGATATTTCCTCGGCCCAACCCACAAGCTCGAGATTCCTCGGAAGACGTTGGAGCCACTCCTCCCCTTTGCCGATGCGGTCATGGTCACGCGAGGCGTCGTCCGAACCTCGATCGATCCCGGAGCGGATGTCCCCATCGTCCTCCGCGTGAGCGGCGGAGCCAGCGTCCTGAACGAGGACCTGTCCAATGAGAAGGTCACGACCTCGATGAAGGAGGCGGTCCGACTGAACGCGTCCGCGGTCGCCCTCTCGATTTTCGTCGGCGCGGCCCACGAGCATGATTCCCTCGTGAACCTGGGAAAACTCGTCGACGAGGGGGAGGAGGTCGGCATGCCGGTCCTCGCGGTGACCGCGGTGGGGAAGGAACTCGAGAAGCGCGACGCTCGCTACCTCGGCCTCGCCTGTCGAATCGCGGCGGAGTTCGGCGCCCATTTCGTCAAGACGTATTTCTGCGAGGACTTTTCCAAGGTCGTCGAATCGTGCCCGGTGCCGCTCGTCGTCGCGGGCGGCCCAAAGCTGGAGACGGAGTTGGATGCCCTCGAGCTCGCGTACGAAGCGATCCAAGAAGGCGCCCGCGGCGTCGACATGGGACGCAACATCTGGCAGTCCTCGAACCCGGTCGGCATGATCCGCGGGATCCGCGCGATCGTCCACGAGCGGAGCACGCCGAAGGAGGCGCTCGACCTCGTCAAGGGCGGGAAGCCGAAGAAGTAGGCGCACCATGCGCGCCGCGATGTATTACGCGAACGACGACGTGCGGATCGTCGATCTGCCGAAGCCGAAGATCGGGCCCGGAGAGATCCTCGTCAAGGTTCGCTCGAGCGGGATCTGCGGCTCCGACGTGATGGAGTGGTACCGCAAACCGAAGGCGCCCCTCGTCCTCGGCCACGAGATTGCCGCGGAAGTCGCCGAGGTCGGCGCCGGCGTCGACCAGGTGAAGGTCGGCGACCGCGTGTTCGTGTCGCATCACGTGCCGTGCGGCAAGTGCCGCTATTGCCAGGCGGGCCATGAGACCGTCTGCGACACGTTGCGGACCACGAACTTTGACCCGGGCGGATTCGCCGAATTCGTTCGGGTTCCTGCCATCAACGTGACGCACGGCGTGTTCCCGTTGCCGAAGGCGATCTCGGACGACGAGGGCGTCTTCGTGGAACCGCTCGCTTGCGTTGTCCGCGGCCAGCGCTTGGCGGGACTCCGGCCGGGCGCCACGGTCGCCGTCATCGGCAGCGGCGTCGCGGGCCTCCTCCATGTGAGACTCGCGAAGGCATCCGGCGCCGCGAAGGTGATCGCGACGGACATCGTCGAATACCGCAAGGCCGCCGCACGAAAAGCCGGAGCGGACATCGTCATCGACGGTCGCGAGGACGTCCCCGCGAAGGTCCGCGAAGCCAATGACGGCCTGCCGGCGGACTACGTGATCACGTGCACGGGCGCCCCCAAAGCGATCGTCCAAGGTCTCGGATGCGTGGACCGCGGAGGGACCGTCCTGTTCTTCGCACCCTCCGAGCCGACCGCGCGGGTCGAGATCCCGTTCAATGGGGTGTGGCGCGAGGAAGTCACGATGA
>VBLS01000236.1 GCA_005878635.1 Methanobacteriota archaeon
GCGAACAAGCCCTGTACGTGACCCTCGAAGAGCCGCCGGAGCAGATCATGCGCGAGGCGGACCTCATGGGATTCGACCTGCGCAAGTACTACGAGAAATCGCTTTTCTTCATCCACCTCAAGGGCCGCAATTTCAAGAAGATGATCGAGGAGCAGCTGCCGCAACTCGTCAAGGCCCGGGCGGACTATAACATCAGGACCCGCGTCGTGATCGACCCGATGACCCCCGTGATCTGGGCGACCGCGGAGAAGCTGGAGCAGCGGGAGCTGATCGGGAAATTGTTCTACACCCTCAAGGAACTCGGCGTCGTGCTCTGCACGGTCGAAGAGCATGCCAAGCCCGGCGAGACGATCGGGGAGGACGTGCTCCTGCCGATCTACCTTTCGGACGGCGCGATTCATCTCCAATATTACCCGATCGGAGGCGCCTTCAACCGCACCCTCAAGCTGCTGAAGATGCGCGGCTCGCACCACGGCGAGGGCGTGTATCCGTACCTCTTCGCCCGCGGCGTCGGCATCGTCGTCCGGTCAAGTCCGACCCACATCCCCGAGGAGCAGAGCCGGAGCCATGCGAAGACGTTCGAGGAAGCCCTCCGGACGGCCGAGGCGATGAAGGCCCCCCCGCGCGTCGTCGAGCGGATCCGCAAGATGCAGAAGAGCTGGGACTACGAGTACTCCCCGGAGGAAGTCCTCCAGGTGCTCTTCTCGTCGTACGGGCTGAAGAGGGGCGGCTAGATGCCCTACGCGGGCCAGGTCGACAAGACGATGGGGGCCGACACGGTCGGCCACTTGAAGCACCTCCTCGACACGGAGCTGAGGCGCGCCCGCGAGGAGAGCGACCTCGACATCGCGATGTTCCTCGGAGTGGACGGCCGGATCTTCTCCTCGTCGATCCCGGACCGGCTCGAGCCGCGGGAGTACCGCCTGTTGAACCTGCTGACGGGCAACCTGGCCCACATCTGCAACCAGCTGAGCGGACAGAACATGATGATGTCCGTCCAGCAGTTCGAGGCCGGGACCGTCATCATCTCCGGCGTCGGAGACCGTGCGTTCCTGGTGTTCCTGACGACGAAGCCGGTCGAGATCACCAAGATGCAGGGCGTC
>VBLS01000266.1 GCA_005878635.1 Methanobacteriota archaeon
ATCCTCCGGGTGTGGCGGCGCGCCTAGAGTTCCGCCCGAGGGGCGGACCAAGCCTTCTTCGCGGTTCCCGGGATCCATCCGAGGAGGACGAACAAGAACGAGACTGCGAAGAGGATGCTCAGGCCACCGGACGTCGTGATCGCGTCCGGCTGGGTGGCCACCAAGGCCCCGAATGCAATCAATCGGCCGGACATCGCCGCGAGGCCCACGGTGATCCCGACTCGGTACCCCGCTCGCACACTGACCCAGAGAATCCATGCCGCGGCCGCGATGACGAAGACGAGGGACAGCAACAATGGGAACGCGACGTCGGTCCCGAGGAGCAGCACCGGGAGAGAGAGAATCCCAAGAACGATCGCGATCGCGGAGAACAGGATTTTGAACAAGGTGCCGTAGCCGTACAGTTCGCGATAGCGATGACCCACCTCGCGGGCAGAGCCGAGCGCCGCGAGCGACGCACTCATGTTGCCTCCGTTCGCGGCGGACGACTCGGCGATATGGCCTCGTAGCTCCCGGAGGATGTCCTCGCGGATCGGATTCGCCATCCCGGCCATCGAACGACGCACCTCGTTCAGGTATGCGTCCGCCGCCGTCATCGGGCGCCTCCCAGGACCCGCTCCGCGCCGCGCGTCATCGTGTCCCAGATCGCGAGGGCCTCGCGGAGCGCCACGCGACCGCGGTCTGTGAGCCGATAGTACTTTCGTGGCATCCCGCTCTTCGGCGCCTGCCAGCGGCTCGAGACGAAGCCTCGCTCCTCGAGCCGCCGCAGCGCCGGGTACAGCGTCCCCTCCTTGAGATCGAAGAACCCGTTCGACTGGTCCTTCAGCTCGTGCAGGATCTGGAACCCGTACTTCTCCTCCTTCGCGAGGAGCGCAAGCAGGCAGAGCTGGATCGATCCCTTTTTCAACTCCGCCGTCCACTCGGGGGAGATTTCCGGCATCCGGTCGCCCTCGTAACCGACGGTCGCTATATCGGTTTTCGGTCGCCCCTCGCGACGGATTCGTTGCGGAGTCCGGCATCGGTCCTGATCCCTCCAGAGAATGTAGTCTCCCGGCACGAGAAAAAGGGGCGAGGGAGCCGCTCAGGACTTGCGCCTCGCCTTCGATCGCAGATACAGGGCGGGACCCATGGCCACGGCGACGACCCCTAGTTGCGCCGCGAGGATCGTGACGGGGGTCAGATTCACGCCGGACGGCAGGTCGACCAGGGACTCGGTCGACAGGACCGGGTCGTGCACGATCACTTGGCCCGCGGGATAGACGAACGCGGCCCGCAGCCAGAATCCGAGGAAGTAGGCTCCGTTGTGGATGAGCGTCTCTCGGCCGCCTCCCTGGATATTGAAGGTCATCGTGGCCGGCTGGCCGTCGACGGTGACGCCCGTCTCCCACTCGAATCGTCCGATCCGCGTGAAGTCGTCATCGAAGTAGACACGATCCCGCGTGTACAGCTGCGGCCGGGGCGGCGCGGTGTCGTTCAGCGCCGTCGTCGTAGGCACGGTCGCATTGTGATCGTCCGTCGCGTGCTCCCGGTCGTAGGCATCGTGGATGAATATCGCGGTCCGCTCGGGGATGTAGTTCCCGACGATCAAGTGGGTCTCGAGGGCGAGCTTGTCCTGCGGGTACGCGAAGTCCCAACCCTCGATATCGTGGTCGTACTTCGCGCCCATCGAGACCGCGGGCCCGGTGACGTTCCGGTAGCCGAGGAACTCGACGTGCCGGATCGCGCTCCGGTCGGCGTCATCGACGGTGACGCGGTACCAGGGGACCTGCAACGTCTTGTCCTTCGTATCGACCGTCAGGTGGAACGTGAACGCGACGCGGTTCAGCATTCCGTCGCCGACGGACGTGTTGTTCGCGACATGCACATAAGTCAGGTTCGTCGCCGAGACGGTGAAGTTGACGTAGGTCACGCCCTCGACCGTCTCATTCGTCGGACCGGTCAAGGTCCAGGATGTGTTCAAGGGCAATCCCTTCATGGGGACGTTCCGGGTCAGCGGGACGGGGAAGATATGGTCGAAGCTCGTCAGG
>VBLS01000267.1 GCA_005878635.1 Methanobacteriota archaeon
CGTCCCCCAGCAATCGCTGGATCTCCCGGTCGAGGTTCACGCGGAACTGGAAGGGCATCAGGAGCGCATTCGCGTCGAGGAGGACGAGCCGAGGCACCGTTTTCGTCCATCGATGCCGACGTATTTGGCGGTGCGGTGAAAATCGCAGGCACGGGATTAAGTACTGGACTGTACATAGCGACACTATGTCCATAGTGAGGTTATAAC
>VBLS01000268.1 GCA_005878635.1 Methanobacteriota archaeon
CTTGCGGGATGAAAATCGGATCGAAGCCAAAGCCCCCGGACCCGGCTTCGCTGGAGGCGATCGTCCCAGGGCATTCGCCGTGAAACACCTCGTGCGAGTCGCCTTGGCGGAGCAGGAAGACCGTCTCGAATGTCGCCGCGCGGGACTTGCCTTCGGCGAGGAGACGGAGGATGCCCGCGCATCCGAGGCGCTTGTGAACGTACGAGGAGTAAACGCCGGGGAAGCCGCCGAAGCCGTCGAGGAAAAGGCCCGAGTCGTCGATCAGATAGTCGCCGGGGATCTGGTCGTCGAGGATCGTCGCCGCGAAGCGCACGACTTTCTCGAGGCGGTCGGCCTGGATCTCCGGGTAGCTTCGGTCCTCCCGCACGATGCGGACACTCGCCTCGGCGAGGGCCGCGGAGACCTCGCGGAACTTGCCCTCGTTCGTCGTCACGAAGGCGATCATGTGTAGCGGCCTCTCGACTCGATCTCCTTGACCGTCGCGATCACGCGGTCCGCCTCGGAGCCCATGACCTCCCGATACCCGCGGATCACCTCGCGGTAGTACGTCGTCGCCCGGGCGTGGGCGCTGACGAGGCCTTCCCGTAGGAGATGAAGATCGACGCCGCGGGCCTCGCGACTGTCGTCCTTGAGTCCCAGGCTGAAGTCGATCATCACGACCCGCCCATCGCGGAGGATCATGTTCGATGTCGTGAGGTCGCCGTGGACGACGCCTGCCCCATGGAGGCGGCCGACGATACGCCCGACCTCTCGCGCGGTCTCCATCGCGAGGGTCCCACCGCGGTCCAGGACATCCTTCACCGTCGGACCTTCGATGAATTCCATGACGATCTGCGCCTGAGCAAGATCGATGTCGTATAGGATCGGCACCGCGACCCCCGCAGCTCGGGCTTCCGCGATCAGTCGGGCTTCGGTCCGGATTCGGGTCCGACGGAGATTTTCATCGAGCTCCGTCGAGCGGTACGCCTTCGGGACGCGCCTCTTGGCCACCACGGGGCGACCGAGGAACTCGGTCCGGTGAAGGTCGGCCTCCGCCCCTCTCTTGATGAGCACGGCCGCGCGATGAGGGCCCGCGGCAAAAACCTTTCATCGCATTCGCGGGCTCGGTTCCGCTGTGAGCGACGCGGGCGGCGAGAGAAACCGAGAGGCCTCGGAGGCGGGCATCTCGCTCCTCGACGGAGCGAAATCGGGAGGCAGGCATCGCGCGTATCGGGGTTCGAGGATCCGACCTTCAAGCAGGACGATGGCGGCCCGATCGCGCTCGCTGCGAATCGCCCGACCCGCCGCCTGCATCAGCCGGTTGACCGCCGGATAGACGACAGCGTAATCGTAGCCTTTCGCGAATCCAAATTTTCGCGCGTAGTAGTCGCGCAGCGCCTCCCCCTCGACGCTCGGAGGACTCAGAGGCAGGCCGACGACGATGACCGCCGCCAAGAGGTTGTCCTGGTAGTCCACGCCTTCGCTCAGGGAGCCACCCTGGACGCCCAGGAGCAGGGCGCCTCCGCTTTCGGCCCGTGCCAGGCGGAGGGCTTCGAGGGCCCCGTCCTTCTGGGTCTTCGACCATTCCGGCCGTTCCACGAGGATCTTCTTCGGCAGGCGGATCCCGCGGAGCCGGCGGTGGGCCTCCTCGAGGAGCTCGTACGACGGGAAGAAGGCGGCGACGTTGCCGGGCACCACGGAGGAGATGCCCCCGATCTCGCGGGCGATCGCGTCGTGCATCTCTCGGCCCCGCTTCACGAACAGGGTCGTGACGTTCGGGGACACGAGGAGCAGGCGGTTCTCCCGCGGGAACGGGGAGGCGTAGGTCCGCAGCACCCGGCGACCGGCCGAGATGCCGAGGAGATCGGCATACATCTCCGCGGGGAACAGGGTCCCCGACATCAGGATGCTCGCGTGGACTCCGTCGAAGATCGCCCGGCTGAGGACGCTCGGGTCGAGGAGCCGAAACGCGAACTTCCCCTCCGTCCCCGGGACGACGAGCCGGAGGATGCCCTCGTCCTGATCCCGCCATCGCACGAG
>VBLS01000269.1 GCA_005878635.1 Methanobacteriota archaeon
CGTCCTCCAGCCGATCGACGATGTTCGTCGCGTTCCACGCGGACCATGTGCAGGGATTCGAGTTCGGGCCGACGGTGAAGCCCGCGCATCCGAAGTCCGAGCCGCCGGTGAGGCAGAGGTAGTTCGGGAAGCTCGGGTCCACGTTGCAAAACCAATCTTGGTCCGCGAGGGCGTACGCCTCGGCGAGGCCCGTGAGGTACGGCGCGCGTCCCCCGCAGGTCGTGAGGATGTCGCACAGATCCTTGTTGCCCGTCACGAGGAGCACGACGTAGTCGAAGTACTTCCCCGGCCCGACCGCGGTGGGGGACGACGATGCGCCGGACGGCGCGGCGAAGGACGAGGGAGCCGCGAATCCGGCGGTGATGGCGAGGAGGATCGGCGCGATCGCCGAGACGACCGCGGCCAATCGAAGGTGCCTCGGGGGAGCCATGGTCTGATCACGGGGTGCCGTTAGAGATCCGATTCGAAATCCGTTTCGCCGCCGGGCTCCTCGGGTTCGCGGGGGCGCCGCGGCGGTCGGTCCGATTTCGTGCCGCGCAGCCGACGGGCGAGCAAGACCACGATCACGGCGAGGAAGATGCCGAAGCCGCCGAGCAGGACCAAGGCGAGCGGGAAGGCGGTCGGGGGCTGGTAGTTCCCTCCGCCCGGTTGACCGGAGAAGAACTCCGCCATATTCGGCGCGTTTTGATCGTTCGTCGTGAGGGGAGCCAAGTTCCAATTCGCCTCGATCGTCGAGAGGAGGGAGAAATGCGAGTACGGCGAGGAGGAGACGAAACCGGTTTTCATCCCGCGGCCGGCCCATTGACCGAGGACGGCCCCGCCATGGTCCTCGTCGAAGGTGACGAAGAGGGCGGCGTTCTGCGTCTTGAACACGTTGCTGTTGAGGATCTCGGGGACGATGTTCACGAGGTACCCGTCCGCGGTCCCGACCCCGCAGTCGTGCATGTCGTTGCAGAGGTTCGGCGTGAACCACATGTAGTTCGATGCGGTCGATGTCGATCCGAGGTCGCTCAGGAGGACGCCGGCCCCGGATCCGGACGGGACGACGCGGTCGCAGCGCGTCGGGTTCGTCGCGATGTCCTTGTAATACACGAACGGATCGTGACGGACCGCGTAAAGGCCGGAGTTCGAGCCGTAGCAGTTGCTCGGCATGTCCTCCATGTACGCCTTCCACGTCAGGCTCGCCGCCTCGAGGCGGTCGACGATGTTCGTCGCGTTCCATGCGTCGCTCGTGCAGCCGTTCGACTGCGGATCCCCATCGTATCCGGGGCAGCCGAAGTCCGAGCCGCCCGTGAGGCAGAGGTAGTTCGGCAGGCTCGGATTCACGCCGCAGTAGTGGTACTGGCTCGCGTAGCCGTATGCGTTCGCTAGGCTCGTGAGGTAGTTGGCGGAGCCGCCGCAGCTCGTGAGGATCTCGCAGATGCCGTGGTTCTCCAAGAGGATGATGACGAGGTAGTCGAAATAATGGCCCGCGGCAGCGGACGGAGAGACTTCCGGCAAGGGCGAGGATCGGTCGAGGGACGGACCCGCGAGGGCGACCATGAGCACGACGATTCCCAGGACGGCCGCCCGCACTGCACCTTCTCTCAACGACTTTCCCTCCTGGCTTGGTCCCGGTGCTCACGTGGTAGAAAATCGACGCGTAAGTACCTTGGGCGAAATCGCCCGCACAGTCCGATAGTAAGGCGAAAGAAACCGCATGCTCAGCCCTTCGTCCGCTTCCGCCGGTTCCGGATCCCCCACAGGGCGAAGGCCGCGGCGGCGACGCCCGCCCCGACGAGGACCATCGGGATGAGGAAGGCGGGGAGGCCTGGGCCGCCCGACGGCTTCGTAGCGGTCAGCATGTGAATCGAGATGGAACGCGTCGTCGAGACGCCCGCCCGATCCGTGGCCCGGACCTGGACGACGTGGGATCCCTCGGAGAGGTTGAGCAACACCGCGGTGACGCCTCCGAGGGAGGTGAAGGGTCCGTTGTCCACGCGGACTTCGTAGCCGGCGATGCCCGAATCGTTGTCGGTTGCCTCCCACGAAATGAGGACCGGCGAGCCGGTCGCGTTGCCCGAGGACGTGAGGGAGAGGAAGGCCGGTCCCGCCTGGTCGATCTTGAATGTGATGCGATGGAGCGAATCCTGATTGCCGGCGACATCCACGGCGGCGAATTCCACGACGTAGGCCCCGCCGTCGGAGAGGGTGAAGGGTCCGCTGTACGAGAGCCAGGGGCCGTCATTGACGCGATATTCGACCGTCGCAATGCCGCTCACGCCGTCGAAGGCACTGAGGGTGACGACGACATCCGACACGTACCAGCCGTTCGAGCCCATCGTTGCCGCGAGCGTCCCCCTCGTCGTCGGTGCCGTCGGGTCGACGTTCAAGGAGAGCGAACCGACGGGGCTGCTCCTGCCCGCCAGGTCCGTGGAATAGAACCGCACGAGATGTTGGCCGGTTCCGATCATGAAGGGGACGGTGTAGTGTTGCCAGCCGCCGCCGTCGACCTGGTAGAAGAGGCCGGTGACGCCGCTCGTCGCGTCGGAGGCTTCGAGCTGCACGGAGAGGGCCGAGAGGTACCAGCCGTCGTGACCGGAGGGACTGGGGACCGACGCGGAGGCCATCGGGTCGGTCGTGTCGATGTCGATGGCCTTCGTGTGCTCCGGCTCCGGATTGCCGGCCCAGTCGGTCGAGTAGTACTCGAGGATGTGGCGGCCTTCGCGGAGCATGATCGGATCGGAGTACGCCCTCCATCCGCCGCCGTCTAGCCGATACAGGACCTGCTTCACGCCTCCCGTCCCGTCCGAGGCACTGAGCGTGACCGTGACGTTCGAGACGTACCAACCGTCATTGCCGGAAGTCCCGGAGATCAAGGCCGTCGTGAGGGGGGCGACCGTGTTGATGCGGATCGTGACCGATTGCAACGCCTCGACGTTGCCCGCGACGTCGATTGCGAAGAAGTCGAGGACGTGCTGTCCGTCCAATAGGACGAAGGGCGCCGAGTACGCCACTCGGGCACCGCCGTCGATCCGGTACTGGATGCCCGCGACCCCGCTCAAGGCGTCCGTCGCGTTGAAGGAGACGGTGACGTTTGATCGATACCACCCGTTGTCGCCCAGCTCTCCCGTGAGGGTATCGGTGGTGGCGGGCGGCGTCACGTCGATCATGACGGTGATCGACTGGGTCGACTCCACGAGGCCCGCCCCGTTCGTGGCGTAGAATTCGACGGAATGGACCCCTTCCCCGAGGACGACCCCTGCGCATAGGCTGGTCCACGTCCCTCCGTCGACGCGGCAATTGACGTTCGCGATGCCGCTCCCCGGATCGCTTGCATGGACGGAGAAGGTCACGGCCGACGTGTACCAGCCGCCCTGTCCCAAGGTTCCCGCGAGCGTGGCTTCCGTCACCGGCGGCGTCGTGTCGATGGCGATCGACAGCGAACGGATCGGCTCCGTGATCCCCGCGAGGTCGGTCGCGAAGAACTCCACGACATGCACGCCATCGGCGAGGACGAAGGGACCCGCGTACACCGACCAAGGTCCACCGTCCACGCGGTAGGTGATGTTCGCGATCCCGCTCGTCGCATCGGATGCGTTGAGGAAGACGGTCACCGAGGAGACGAACCATCCATTCGCGCCCGCGGTCCCGGAGGACTCGGCGGCGGTTGTCGGAGGCATCGTGTCGATCTGGACCGCGACGGATTCTTGCGGTTCGACGAGCCCCGCGACGTCGGTGGCGAAATAGTCGATCGTGTGGACCCCGTCCTGTAACGCGAAAGGAACGGAATATGTGAGCCAGGCGCCGCCGTCGACCCGATAAACGAGGGTGGCCACGCCGCTCGTCCCATCGGACGCGGTCAGGGTGACGGTCACGTTGCTGACGTACCACCCATTTTCTCCCGCGGTGCCCGCTAAGGAGGCGGACGTGGTCGGCGGCGTCGTGTCGATCCCGACGTCCACCGAGTTGACAGGTTCGACATTTCCCGCTTGATCCACCGCGTAGTAGTCGACCTGGTGCCGGCCTTCGGCCAGTCCGAAGGGACCCGCGA
>VBLS01000071.1 GCA_005878635.1 Methanobacteriota archaeon
TCCCGGTGACTCCCGTGGCCGCGGCGTTGCGGGTGGCGAGGGGTCCCGAGGCGGTCACCGCGTTCACCGCGAACACACCTGCCGCGACTACCGCCAGGACGGCGATCAGGGCGACGGCGACCGTTGTCTTCACTCGTGTTCACCTCCCGAGGTCCGTTCCTCGGTCGGCCCGAGGCGTGGGAGGACCATCCGCGTTTTCCACGAACGTTCCCGAATCTCCTGCAGATCGGGACCGGATTGCGTCCGTGGGCCGAGTAACCAAGTGTGCTTTCGACACTAAAGTCCTAAAACTATTAGGCGGAAACCGCGTTCAGTATACCATGGTCGGCGTACGGAGACTATCCGGGGCCGGTCGAGGCTTGCTCGTCCTCGGCGCGGCCTTGCTCCTCGTGAACTTTTTCGGGATCGCCCTTTTGCCATCCCTCCCGTCGCTGCCGTGGTTCACGGTCTCGGGGAACCGACCCGAATTGCCGGTCGGGTCCTACGATGCCCTCCAAACCACGCAGCTCCTGAATCAGCTCGCCAATGGTCCTTACGCCTGGTTGGCGTTCGGATTGCTCCTCGTCGTCGCGATGGCGGGAATCGCCATCGCGGGGATCGGGGAACGGACTCGCCACTTCGGGACCGCGGGCATCCTCGTCCTCCTGATCTACGCCGCGGTGCTCTACCTCGCCGCCTATCAGTACAATCAGCAGGCGGCCGGCAGCAATGCCGCGATCACGATCGGGTATGGATTCGTCCTCGCGGTCATCGCCTGCGCGCTGATCGAGGCCGGAGCCCGATGGCCGAGCCCGGTGCCGATGAGGGCCCGCGTGCCCACCGCGGTCCGGCGGTAGGCGCCCTACGGGTCGACCCAGTGGGCCCGCCGTGAGGCGAGGAATCCCATCAAGGCCGCGAAGCCGAGCAGGTAGGCCCAGCCGATGACCAGTTCCGAGGCCGGGAGCTGGATCAGCCCGAAGTAATACTTCGCGAGCTGGGCCGCATGGGTCGTCGGGATGAGCATGGCGAAAGGCTGGGCGATCGCCGGCAGGCGGCTGAGCGGGTAGTACACGGGCGGCAGGAATCCCATCGCGATGCTGAGGACCTGCGGGATCGAGTTCGCTCGCCGCGCGTTCTTCGTCGTCGCCCCGATCGCGAAGCCGACGAAGACGAGCCCGATCCAGAGCAGGAGCGAGGTGGCCAGCAGGAGGACGATGCCGATGGCGGTACTCGGGCCGGACAGCAGGAGCAACGCGAGGGCGACGAGGACGCCCGGGAGGGCGACGACGAGCCCGCTCACCGAGAGGCCGACCGCGTACGAGGCGGGAGAGACCTTCGACGCGACGAGCATGTCCTGGAACCGGAACCATTGCTTGTTGAAGTACACGCTCTGCGAGGCGAACAGGCCGGTGAAGGAGAAGGTGAGGACGATCGCCCCGATGAGGGACTGCATCGCCGATGCCGCATCGGCGAAGACGAAGATGAAGATCACCGGAAGGAACGAGAACAGGCTGATGACGACGAGGAGCATCGGGTCCCGGAGCAGTGGCAGGGCGTCGAACAGGCCGATGTAGAGCGCCTCACGTATTCTCGACTTCAATCGATCCCCCCACGATCTTGATGAACGCCTCCTCGAGGCTCGCGGGCTTGAAGGTCACCTTTCGCTTCTCCCGCAGCCCGCGCTCGACGATCGCGAGGACCTCCTCGGCGGATTGCGGCTCGAGGACCTCGGGGGCGGCGGTCCCGTTCCCCGCCGCCGGCTCGACGATCACACGCATCCCGATGCCGGTGTCGCCTTTCGCCTCCGCGACCGTCCCGAGGAAGGCGGTGCGTCCCTTGTCCACGATCAGCAGATGGTCCGCGAGGATCTCCGCCTCGTCGAGGTAGTGCGTCGTCAGGAGGATGGTCGCCCCTTTCCGCGTGAGCTCCCGCAGCATGTGCCACACGGAGCGCCGACCGAGGGGATCGAGGCCGATCGTCGGCTCGTCCAGGAACAGGACCTCCGGATCCGCCACCATCGCCATGGCGATGATCAGCCGCTGGCGCAGGCCGCCGGACAAGTCGGAGGCGAGCTTGTCGCGGTGCTCCCAGAGCCCGAGGTCCTCCATGACTTTCTTGGTCCGTTCGCGGGCCTGCGTCCGCGATTGGCCGCGGATCAAGCAGAAGTAGAGGATGTGGTCGTAGGGGGAGAGGAGCATCTGCGGCCGGGCTTCTTGGGGCACGACCGCGATGTGAGGCCGGATCGCCTCCGGGTCCGCAAGCACGTCGTGACCGAGGACGGAAGCGCGGCCCAGCGTGGGCTTGAGCTGCGTCGCCAGGATTCGCAGGAGCGTCGTCTTCCCGGCGCCATTCCGGCCGAGGAGGCAGAAGATCTCGCCCTTCTGGATTGAGAAGGAAACGTCCTCGAGGGCCTTCGTCCCTCCGGGGTACGTCTTGCCGAGGCCTTCGACCCTCACGACTTCCATGGGGCGCGTCCAATTGGACCGCTCTACTTGAGGCTTCTGCGCGGCATGCCGCGATAATTCCGTCCTGTCAGGGGACGCTGTTGCACGGAAGAGGTACGCCGCCACCGCTCGCTTCGTTCGATTTCGACGGTCCATGCACGAGCTAAACGTAGCGCTTAAAATCCGTTCGCCCCGATTCGGTGTGGAAATTCGACGGAAGGGGCTTGGCACCGTGGGGGGCTGGCAGATTGGACTCGGGCCGCGTTGACGGCCGTCCCTGTTCCGCGCCTCCATCGCGCCGCCGAATTCGGTGGATCGTGCCGGTAGCGGCTGCCATCGCCTCGGCTATCGTTCTCGCCGGTGCGGCAGGCCTGCTCGTCTCCCAGAGGTCCTTGCGACCGCCGGACTCATCGACATCCTGTCGCGGCACCGTGACGTATTCCGGGACGGTCACGGATGCCGATCATGCCAACCTCCAGGGGGTCGTCGTCTTCCTGTCGCCCTTGGGGGTGTCAAACGGCAGCGTCCAAACCGTCTCGACGAACGGTTCCGGTGGATGGACTGCGAGTGTATCGGGCACCTGTGCCTATCGTGCGCAGTTCTACTGGCAATCGAGCGTCGACGGCCCTCTGCTCGCCGATGTCTCGGGGATCCAGGTTTCGTCGGTTGTCGCGGTGAATGTTCAGACACAGACGATCTCCTTCCCGCTCTTCTCGGAGTTCGCCCATGACCCGAACACGACGATCTCAGTTGAACTGTCCGCGGGTGTGACCATAAGCGTGGACGCGGTTGCAGAGGGGGACATTCCCCTGGGATTCCTGGGCCTCGATGCTACCGGCCGTCCCGGCGCAGACTTCGTCGTTCCGTTCACGCAGGGATTGAAATCGACTGTTCCCTTCGGGTTAGCATACGAGGGGGCGCAAGGCTATCGGATCACGGATGTGTCTGGTCATTCCCTCTTCTATCTGCTTCCCGCTCCGAAGGGCCGGATTGTAAATGACGTGGCAGCGGAGACTCTCAGCATCGGGGAAGCCATAGGTCGGGCGATGACGAGGAACCAATACCCCTACGTTCAGGTGGCCCCGCATGGGGTCGACACAACCTGGTGGCTACTCTCAAACGGCTCCGGCCTCCCGCTCGCTCGGAAGCCCAAGGCCTTCGACATCGAACTTCCGTCGACGTTCGGGGTGCGTGGGAATGCGTACGCGCGATTCACTCTCGAGATCGCCAACCGTGGCTCGAGCAATGAGTGCTATGTATTCTACCGGGAAGGGTTCGACTTCCACATCTGGTACTATTCGACACATTGCTCATAGGCCCCTGTCTAGGTTTCATTCTGGATTGAGGCGTCATCTCTTCCCGGACGGCATTGAGGTCCGACGATGTGTGCCAAATGTTTATTCTCCCGATTCGGTTCCGGCGATCTGTGGAACGGACCGCCTTCGACCTCGTGATCGTCGGCGGAGGGGCGGCGGGCCTGCGGGCGGCGATCGCCGCCGCCGAGTTGGACCCGGATCTCACGATCGCCCTCGTCTCCAAAGTGTACCCGATGCGGAGCCACACCGTATCCGCGGAAGGCGGGACCGCGGCGGTCTTGCGAGACTACGATTCCTTCGATCTGCACGCTCAGGACACGATCAAGGGTTCCGACTTCTTGGCCGATCAGGACGCGGTCGAGTACTTCGTCGCGCACTGCCCGCAAGAGATTATCCGCCTGGAACACTGGGGCTGCCCTTGGTCCCGGGACGAGGACGGCCGCGTGAGTCAGCGCGCCTTCGGCGGGATGTCCGTCAAGCGGACCGTGTACGCCGCGGACAAGGTCGGGTTCCACATTCTGCACACGCTCTTCCAGACGTCGATGAAGTACGAGCAGATCCATCGGTTCGACGAGTCCTTCGTGACGTCGCTCATCCTAGACGGCGGGGCATGCACCGGCGTCGTCGCGATGAACCTCCGCACGGGGACGATGGCCGCGATCCAGGGGAAGGCGACGATCCTCGCGACCGGCGGATGCGGCCGCGTCTACGAGTTCACGACGAACGGCTTCATCAAGACCGGCGACGGCATGGCCCTCGCCTACCGGGCGGGGGTGCCCCTCAAGGACATGGAGATGGTCCAATTCCATCCGACGTGCCTCCCGGGGACCGGCATCCTGATCACGGAGGCGGCCCGCGGCGAAGGCGGCGTCCTCGTGAACAAGGAGGGGGAGCGCTACATGCAGCGCTACCTGCCCGGCAAGATGGAGCTCGGTCCGCGCGACATCCTCTCGCGGGCGATGATCCAGGAGATCAAGGCAGGCCGTGCGTTCGAGGGACCCTACGGGCCGTACCTCGGCCTGGACCTGCGGCACCTCGGCGAGAAGCGGATCAACGAGCGGATCCCGATGGTCCGCGAGCTCGCGGAGAAGTACATGGGCCTCGATCCCGTCCATGAACTGATCCCGGTCCGACCGGGACAACACTACATCATGGGCGGCGTGTCGACGGGCCTGAAGGGCGAGACGGCGCTCCCCGGCCTCTACGCGGTCGGGGAGACGGCCTGCGTCTCCATCAACGGGGCGAACCGGCTCGGGTCGAACAGCCTGAGCGAATGCCTCGTGTTCGGAGCCGCCTGCGGACTCGCCGCGGCGGAGTTCGCGAAGAAGCGACCGAGCTACCCTCGGGGCGCGACGGCCCGGGAGGCCCTCCGGAAGGAAGAGGCCCGGGTCTTCGATGGGCTGCTCGGCCGCGAGCGCGGCAAGGAGACCGTCGCCGGGATCCGGGTCGAGATGCAGCAGCTGATGGAACGGGACGTCGGCATCTTCCGGGAGGAGTCCGCCCTCGCGGACGCCTGCGGCATGCTCGCGAAGTTACGGGACCGCTTCGCCGCGGTCGGGCTCGCGGACAAGGACCGCGTCTTCAACACGGAGCTCACGGCGGTCCTCGAGTTGGACTTCATGCTCGACGTCGCCGCGACGATCGCGCACAGCGCCCGGGACCGGCACGAGTCGCGGGGCGCCCACAGCCGGACCGATTTCCCGCAGCGGGACGACGCGAACTTCCTGAAGCACACCCTCGCCTTCCGGACGGACGGGGCGCCTCGGATCGATTACCTGCCGGTGAAGATCACGAAGTGGCAGCCCGCGGAGAGGAAGTACTGATGGCCGATTCGGAGGTCGTCTTCCGGGTGAGCCGGTACCGGCCGGAGAGCGGCGGGCGGCCGACGTTCCAGGAGTACCGAATCCCGTACCGCAGCGACATGGTCGTCCTGGACGGACTGAATTACATCAAGGACCATCTCGATCCGACCCTCACCTTCCGGTGGTCCTGTCGGATGGGGATCTGCGGGTCCTGCGGCGCGGACGTCAACGGGCGCCCGCGGCTCACCTGCGGCACCTACATCCGGGACATGCGTAAGGGCGCGGTCACCGTCGAACCCCTTTCGAACTTCCCGATCCTCAAGGACCTTGTCGTCGACTTCGACGACTTCCTCGACAAGCTAGCCTCGGTCCGACCGTACATCGTGCGGAAAGATTGGGGCGACCTGTCGAAGGAGTACACCCAATATCCGGAGGATGTCGACGCGTACCGGCAGCAGAGCCTGTGCATCAACTGCATGCTCTGCTATGCCGCCTGTCCCGTCTTCGGGGCGAGCCCGGAATTCGTCGGGCCCGCGGCCTCGGCCCTCGCGTTGCGGTACATCCGCGACACCCGCGACGACGGTGCGGCGGAGCGTCTCGCCCGCCTGAACACAAAGACCGGGATCTGGGAATGCACGTTCGTCGGGGAATGCTCCGTCGTCTGCCCGAAGGAGGTCGATCCCGCGGCGGCGATCCAGACCCTCAAGTTCCTCGCGACGACGCGGCACATGCGGAGGCTCCTGATGCCGGGGTCGGCGTCGCGGTGAGCCGATGACGGTCCACGAGTATCCCGCGAGGCGCCGCCGCGTTTGGTGGCTCCGGAACCGCCGGTACCTCGCCTTCCAGCTGCGAGAGGCCGGCGGCGTGGTCTGCGCGCTCTACGGGCTGATCCTCCTCAACATGCTGATCCAGCTGCGGGACGGGGAATCCGCCTACGCGGCCTTCCTGAATCTCCTGAGGACGCCTCCGATGCTCTACCTGAACGTCGTCCTCTTCGCCCTCGTCCTCTGGCACGCGCTCACGTGGTTCATGCTGATCGGGAAGGCCCAGCCGATCCAGTTCACGCGGGAGCCGCTCCCGTGGAAAGTCGTGTTCGGGATCAACGTCCTCCTGTGGATCGGCGTTTCCGGCGCGGTCGTGTACTTGATTTTCGGAGGGATGTGAGATCGCCGAAGGGATCGGCCCGACCCGGGAATCCCTCGCGTGGAATCCCGGCCGTCAGACCGTGCATGCGGACGTCGCGGCACCGGACGAGGTCCTCCTCGAGCCGGTGATCTGGAGCCTCTTCTCCGTCGGCGGCTTCATCACGGCGTTCCTGCTCCCGGTGACGCTCTTCCTGCTCTTCTTCGCGGCCCCGTTCCATTTGTGGCCCTTCGATCCGGCCGCCTATGGGACCTTCCTCGCTCACTGGAAGGAGCCGCTCGTCCGCCTGTTCTTCTTCGTCCTGATCGGCGGCTCCCTCTTCCACGGCACGCACCGACTGAAGTTCATGCTCATGGACGCAGGATTCAAGGGCCCCGCGGCGGAGGCGCTGCTGGACCTCATCTTGAACGGCGTCGCGATTTTCGGGAGCCTCGGCGCGCTTTACTACGCGTTGCGCGGGTGGCTTTTCTAGCCGGCTTCGATTTCTTGACCCTCGACTTCTTGGCTCTCGCCTTCTTGGACGTCCGCTTCGGCCTTTTGGCGGGGGCTTTCTTCGCGGGCGTCTTCCTGGCGGGGGCTTTCCGGGTCGCTTTCGGCGGCGCCGGCTCGGCCGACGGCATGAGCTTGTAGACGAAGTCTTTCTCTCGTACGCGGTCGCGCACCTTCATTCCGACTTCCTGGCCCGCTCCCGCGGTCGAGACGGTCGCATGTTCGATCTGCAGCGAGTCCACGGTCTGCTCGACGTTCGTCGTCGGACCTTGGATCTGGACCGTGTCGCCGATCGCAAGCGAACCTTCCGTGAGCCGGATCGCCGCGACCCCGATGTGGCCGAAGAAGTGGAAGACCTCGCCGACCTTCTTCCGTTCCATTGACGCCGCATGGGTTGGACGGCGATAAATACGTTCGCGGTTCCCGGTGCGGCCGTGAGAATCTCAGATGGGAGGACGAAAAGTCTTAAGTGCAAACAGGAATTATGGCGACCGCGGAAGGGGGGAATGTCCTTCTCATGGTGATGCCTCTTAATGTCCTAGAAAAATCTATCAACAAGCGCGTACAGCTCCTGCTCAAGGACAATCGCATCCTCGAGGGAAAGCTCGTCGGCTATGACGATTACATGAACATGGTCCTCGAGGACACGGAGGAGACCCGCGAGGACAACGTGCGCCGCGTGGGCACCGTCGTCCTCCGAGGGAACAACGTCGTCACGATCGTCCCGAAGTGAAGCGCCCGGACAGAAAATAGATATTCGCGGCCCCTCTTCAGAGGGCGGATGCAGCTCGTGATCATCGCGGGGGGCCTCGGCCGCCGGCTCCGCCCCCTCACCTTGAGTCGACCGAAGGCCCTCATCCCGCTCGTCGATCGGCCGATGGTCGTCCACCTGCTCGACGCCCTCCCCGCCACCTGCGAGGAGGTGCTCATCGCCGTGAACTACCGGTTCGATCAAGTCCGCGACTTCTTTCGGGATCGGGACTTCCACCGGGAGATCCGGGTCATCGATGAACCGGTCCCGCTCGGGACCGGCGGCGCGCTGAAGAACCTGGAGCGCCACATCCACGGTCCCTTCGCAGTATACAACGGCGACGTCGTCGACACGCTCGATTTCGACGGGCTCGTCCGCGCCCACCGGAAGGGCCGCGGCATCGGGACCATCGCCGTTTGGCCCGTCGACGATCCGAGCGCGTTCGGGGCGGTCGAGATCACGAAAGACCGCATCGTCCGTTTCGTCGAAAAGCCGGCGAAGGGAGAGACCGCGAGCCACCTGGTGAACGCGGGCCAATACGTGTTCGAGCCTCGCGTGTTCGACTTCATCGAGGCGGGCCACCCCGTCTCGCTTGAGCGGGAGGTCTTCCCGCGGTTGATCGAGGAGGGCCTCACGCCCTATCGCTTCGACGGATGGTGGTCCGACGCCGGCACGTTGTCGAATTACCTGAACGCGCAGCGCCTCCTCCTCGCGGCGAGCCGCGCGAAGATCGCGCCCGATTCCGATGTCACCGCGGGCACGCTGCGGCCTCCCGTGTACGTGAGCGCGGGCTGCTTCGTGGAAGGTCGGCTGGGCCCCGACGTGGTCCTCGGCAAGTCCTGTCGCGTCGGCCGCGCGACCGTCGCGAACGCGACCCTCCTCGAAGGCGTGAGCGTGGACGACAAGGCGGACATCGCCTCCTCGATCGTGGG
>VBLS01000072.1 GCA_005878635.1 Methanobacteriota archaeon
GTGAACGTCAACGTGCACACCAACTGACTCTTGATACCCCGACATGGACCAACTTGAGTCGGTTGGCACGACTCCATCGCACATCGCGGTCAGCGATCGTCCGGAGGCTCATCGCCGAAGCAGTGAAAAATCAAAAAGCGGCGGAAGAGCGAGGCATGGAGGCTCCATGACCTGATGCCGGTCCGTAGTCAATCTGTTCCCCGACACTGCGGACCCGGGTTCGAATCCGATCAGGCAGGTATCCATCCCCCGACCACATGAAAGGCCTGCCATGATCCTCCCCAGCCTGTTTCGGCTGCACATCAACCAGAACGGGCCACTCGTCGAATAGAAGACCTTATGCTCGCGCCCGGGAAACGCCAAGGGATGGCCCACCGAAATAGAGAAGTTTCATCCGGTTGCAAGTCGATCCCGAATTGCAGGTAGTCAGCTTGGCCGGAAGCCGAACCGCGTTGTTGGTCACCGGGGCGATCCTAGCGTCCGTCGGACTCCTGATCGTCGCCTTCGCCTATTCCGAAGAGCACGCGAAGGTAACCTATCCGCCGGAGTGCCGAACGATGGGTTGTCCCGGTGAAAGCTTCTTCGAGTGGCCGCAGATTTATGCGCTTGGCTACCTCTGGGTCGCCATGGGCGGGGCTCTCCTTTCGGCGTCGACTCTTCTCAAACCTGCTCGACGCATCACGCCACTCGAAGGAAAATTGTTGCTGGAAAGGATCGAAAGGCCCCTGCGCAAATCCGACTGAGACGATTGCCATGTCATGCCCCGACGGCGTTTCAATCAGCTTCAGGCCGGATCCCATCGCCCGATGAGGGGTCCAAGGATTGCTGCCCAGGTGACTACGGGCAGGGGGTAAAGGTGAAGGCGTATCCGCCCCCGGGGGCGTTGGTTCCAAGGTTCAAGTCATCGATTGACCACGTTCCGGCGCCACCGGGAAACTCGTAGGAATAGTTGGCGACGTATTCGAGGGTGGACTTGGCTGTCGCGGTGGTCCCGTTCCACGAGAACGGAACCTCTACCGTAATGTGACTGGAGGTCGTCCGTAGGTATCCGTGTCCCAGTCCGTTCCACGTGCAGGTTGCCATGGTTATTCCGTCCCCAGAGGCGAAGCCATTGTGGAAGAGCACGGATCCGTATCCGGAATATTCCAGGGCGGTCGGTTCTGCGCCATCGGAGGTCGAATTCGCAGGGAGAAGGTCGATCGAGAGGTATTCGTTGTAGAATCCGGGGGTGGCCAGGAATTCTGGGCACGCGGCATTGGTCCCGGGTCCTGCAGCGAGGACTCGTAGCGAACGGGCGACCGACCAGTTACGGAGGACGAACAACGCCGCGGCGCTCCCGTTGTGCACCGTGGTAGACCACGAGGACGTTGCCGACTCGTGGACCGTCCCGCTCGCGTTTCCTCCGTACGGGGCGTTCAACATCAGCAAGGGAGTCAAGAGCTTGTCCTGTGCGACGACCGTTCCGGGCCGACACTCGAAGTGGTCCAGAGGAGCCCACGAGACGGAAACAATCAACGGGAGAGCGGCAAACGCTGTAGTGACTGCACCTGCAACAATCAGTGCAATCAAAATCGTTCGCGGTCGGAACAAGAGTCGCTCCGGTCTCGGAATCACGATCGGAGCGGACTCCGCCGGAGTTCGGCCGCTCCCTTCCACGAGATATGAACGGGTTTTCAAAACGTGAAGTTTCGCATGGACTGCCCGCCAACCCAAAGTACGCGAGGACGGAACGGAGCCGCCAGGCGGGGCCAGGAGGGCGCAGGTCGTACCCTCCCAGGAGATGATTTCGTCCCGGCCCGGACGGAACGATTCGAATCCTCACCGAGACCGTGTCCGTATCGGGGACACCAGGGAGGTGGTTACATCGATTGTGAGAGGGATTCTCATTGCGAGGAGGCGGTCTGCGAGAACCTGCTCACACAAAAGAAACAAGTGATCTTCCGCCGTAAGGACCTTGGCGGCATGGACGGATCGAGGCTAGGCATGGACGGCACAACCCGCGGGCCCGAGAGAACTCACACGCGAGTTTTCCGCCGAATTCCAGGGTCTGACTGGTTCGCGGTCATCGCGTTCATGTTGGCGGTCGTGATCCTCGGCCCCCTTGCGATATCTGCGGGATCTTTCCTCGCGGGGATCCTCATCTTCGCCGCCATCAGCCTCTTTCCGACGTACTTTTGGCTGCGGCCACGGCGTCGCTGAAGTCGCGGCATCGGGATCGGACCGATGGCGGTTGTCCACCTTTCCCCGTTCCGACTGGTTCCCCTCGGGTTCCGAAACGGCATCCGTTCGCTCCTAATCATTAACCTTCTCCATCGAACATTTTCCGTCGAGACGACGCTACGGTAGACCTTCCCTACGCGGCCGGCCCTGAGGATTCCGTCAGGTCGGATCATCGGGCGGCGGCGCATGCGACTTGGGGACGGCTTTCCTTCCGCGGTCGCCAGGTTTGGAGGGAGATCCCAGCTCCGCCACGGCATAGATGTCCTTGTGCCGGTCCGCCCATCGTTCGTACCGCCAGACGGGGCCTCGCAGGGTCGGCTGAAGGACCCATGATTCCGGATTCCGTTCGGGGTAGCGCTTGAGCGCCCACCGCACCTGCTCCAGGAGAGGTCGGATCGGCAACGGGAACGGCTGGGCGCCACGAATCAGGTGGTGGATGAATCGGCGTTTCTTCGGTTTCTTGGAGGCCGTGGAATTCCCAACCGTCGACCCGCGTTGCCGTGGTCAGCCCCTTGCGGGGCCCCACCGCCCGACGTGGGCCAGGATGTCCTCGTGGTAGCGGGCCACCTGGTCCCGGGGCGTCTCGCTCACGTCGACGAAGGCGAGCTCGGACCACGCTGGATGCTGCCCGATCTGATCCCGCTCGCCGAGGAATACGAACTCGAGGTCCCAGTGGTTCTTGGCGCCGTAGACCTCGGAGAAGACGTGCGGGCCGTTCAGGGCGAGCATCGGCAGGCCGAGCTGCTCCTTGAGGATCCGCTCCGCCGCGGCGACCGGCGATTCCCCGACCATGAGGTGGGACGAGGGAAGCATCCAACCTTTGCTGTTCACCTCCGCGCGTTCTTGGTCGAGGGCCCCGACGTGGTCCCATGGACCCGAGGGATTCAGGTGGCCCATCAGCACCTGCGAGGGACGGCCAGTCCGGCCGATCACGAGGAACGCCGAGAGGCAGAACCCGCCCTCCGGGATCTCGCGCGTCGTCATCGGCCGATCGACGGGGGCGAACCGGGTGAACTTTCGCTCCGTTGCCATGGCGGGACCAACCCGCTACCGACCATCAACCTTGCTAACGCACGGGAGGCCGTGGCGTCGCCGCGGGGACGTCGAGTTGTTTCGCCATGCGCTCCGCGAACCTTCATCTCCATCGGGCTCGTACGCCGGGCAACCCATGGCACGGAATCTGTACTTCATCGGCACCGCGGGATCGGGCAAATCGACGATGGTGTACGCGTTCCAACTGTGGATGAATTCCCAGGGCCTCGACTGCGTGACGGTGAACCTCGACCCGGGCGCCGAGGCGCTGCAATATTCTCCGGACCTCGACGTGCGGGATTACGTCGACCTGAGGGAAGTCATGGAGGAAGAAGACCTCGGGCCGAATGGCGCGCAGGTCGCCGCGGCCGACATGATCGCGATGAACGCGAAGGAACTCGCGAACGTCCTCGAGACCTTCGAGACGAACTACGTCCTGATCGACACGCCGGGGCAGATCGAGCTGTTCACCTTCCGCGCCTCCGGACCGGTCCTGATCGACGCCTTCGGCCGGGACGACTCCGCGCTCGTGTACCTGAACGATCCCGCGCTGGTCAGGTCCGCCTCGGGATTCGTTTCCTCGGTCCTCTTCAGCGCGACGGTCCAGTTCCGGCACGGGCTCCCGTTCATCAACGTCCTCAGCAAATCCGACATCTTGCCCGAGGAGGACCTCGAACGGATCGTCAAGTGGTCCCTCGATCCTTTCGCCCTGTACGAAGCGCTCTTCGCCGACGGCGCGACGCCGAAGACCCTCTTGGACGTCGAGTTCCTGAAGAGCATGGAGTCGATCGGCGTGTATCGCCGCGTGCATCCCGTGTCCTCGGAGATCACGTTCGGCTTCGAGGAGATCTACAGCCAGGTCCAGCAGGTGTTCGAAGGCGGCGAGGACCTGGAGAAGGGCTAGACGCCGCGGCTTAGAGGAGCCCTTCGAAGATGGCCAAGAGGCCCGGGTCGTGGGTCCGGAAGGCATCGAGCACCGCGCCCGCGGTCACTCGCTCCAGGCGGGCCTCGTTGATCGCGCGGATTGCCCGGTTGATCGTCGCGTCATCGAGTCGGATCAAGCGTTCCTTGACGAGGTAGTGACGGGCCAGCTCCTCTTCGAGCCGTGCTCTCCATCGTTTTTCGTAGACCGCGAGTCCTTTTTCCGAGACATCGCCCGCAGACACCGCATCGGCGGCGACCTCCCCCGCGAACTTGCCGGACAAGCAGCCGTTCAGGATGCCCCCGCCCGTCAGGGGGTCGATTAGGCGGGCCGCGTCGCCCGCCAGGAGGACGCCGGGAGCGATGGACTTCTCCAAGGGCATCGAGACACTGACCGCGCCGGCCACCTCCTCGACAACCTCGCCGCGAGCCAAGTCCGGAGTCCGTGCGATGAGGGTATCGAGGTACCGTTTGGCATCCGCGCGATCGTGGATCTTCGAGAGGTTCACCCCGATCCCGACGTTCGCGACGTCGGCGCCCTTCCAGAAGACCCAGGCGTACCCACCGGGCGCGCAGCTGCCGAGGTAGATGTCGTTGTACCGCGCATCTCCGTCGACGCCCACCAGGGTGTATTGCAAGCAGGCATCGATGTCCCTCGTCCGTAGATGGGTCTCGAGTCCGGCCCAGCGACCGACCTGGCTCTCGAACCCATCCGCCCCGATCACGATCGGCGCACGCACATCGAACGTGTCGGCCATGTGCTCGCACCGGGCTCCCACGACGTGACCATCCTCCCGGAGCAGTCCGACTGCACTGGTCTTGATCCGGATCTCGGCCCCCGCTTTCGCGGCTTCCTTCGCGAGATAGCGGTCGAACAGGGCCCGCTCGAGGACATATCCGCACTCGTTCCCGGCCCGGGTCTCGTCGACGACCAACGCGCTTCCGTCGGGCGCGATCACGCGGGCGCCATCGACCTCATGGCAGACGAATTCCTTCGACGGCGAGAGGCCGATTTCCTCCAGCCATCGCTTCGCGACCCCCTCCCCGCATCGGACCGGGGTCCCGATCTCCGAGCGCTTCTCGATGAGGAGGACCTCCGCCCCTCCCTGGGCCGCGTACTTCGCGGCTGTGCTGCCGGTCGGCCCCGCCCCGACGACGAGCACGTCCACGTTTTGGTCCATGACGTCGTTCGCATCTCGACGGGACTCATGAGCCTTTTGGGCGTGTGGCCTCCTTTCCGGACCCTCGGCGGGATTCGACCGTCCACCCTCGAGCCGGAGAAATGCTCCCCGGCGGTGACCAGGGTCCGGATCCAGGTTCGCTGAGGGCCGTCCAGTGCGGAATCCGACTAATACTGAAGCCGATACGTATCGTCCATACGAAGTACTTATTTACCCCAGTCTACACATATTGCCTCCATGGAACTCGAGAGCCGGAAGGTCCAGAAACTCGGGTATTCGAGCCTCGGAGTCTCCCTCCCGAAGGCCTGGGCCGAATCGAACGGCATCCTCCCCGGGTCCGTCGTGAACTTGTCGATCGAGGACGACGGTACCTTGCGAGTCCGAGTCGGGCCGTTTGAGGAGTATCCCAGCGCGGCGGAGGCGACCATCGACGCCGACGACTGGACGGGTCCCGAGACGTTGACGCGTCTCATCACCGGCGACTACATCGTCGGTTGCAACACGATCAAGGTCCGCAGCCGGGACGAGCTCTCCCCCGCCCAGCTTCAGGAGATTCACGAGGCCGTCCGCGGCCTCACGGGATTGACGATCGTCAACCAGGGCCCGCGGTTCGTCACGATCGAGAATTTCGTGGAGCCGACCCGATTCCCGATCGACGGCCTCCTTCGGCGCCTCCACTACCTCACATCGCGGATGGAGAAGCTTGCGCTCGGCGTCCTGGCCGGCGAAGCGGTCGGCCGCATCGAGGAGGTCGCGCGGATGGAGGTGGAGGTGGACCGCCTCTACTGGCTTGTCGTCCGGCAGCTGCTCCTAGCCGCGCAGAATCGGACCGTGGCGGCGAAGATCGGCGTCACCGAACCCCGGCACCTGCTCGGCAACCGAGTCGCGTCCGTGACGCTCGAGAACATCGGCGACCTCTGGGAGGAGCTGGCGACGGAGATCGGTCCCTTGCTGCGGTCGGGACGCCCGCCGTCCCGTGAATTCGCGAAGACCGTGACCGGACTGAAGGCGCGGCTCGAGAAGATCATCGAACTCACGATGACGTCGTTCTTCGCATCCGATCTCGAGAAGGCGAACGAGGCCCTCGACCTTCAGTCGACGTTGGTCCGAGACCTCCATCAGCTCGCGGCGTCGATCGGGAACGACAACCGTGAATCGAAGCGGTCGTCGTCCTCCAACGCGCTCAGTCTCGTCCTCCGCCCCATCGAGCATGTGTCGAAGTACTATGGCACGATCGCCCAGGTGACGATCAATCGGGTCCTCGAAACGCCCTTGCGCCCGCGGCCCGCCGGTCGCGAGGCCGCAGCTCCTATCGAAGCGGCCGAGTAGACGCGGGTTGGTTCGCTTCAGGTCCGGGTCCGACGGGCCTCGTAATCTCGACGGAGCTCGCGAATCGTCTTCGTCTTCCCCGGTCCCGCCTGAGGGAGCTCCGGGACGAGGATCACCTCCGAGACGTGCGCGAGGAGCGGGTTCAACCGCCCTTTGATGTCCCGCTCGAAGTCCACCCGCAATCGTTCGGCAAGGGTCTGCGAGGCAACGAGCTTCGGGTCTCGCGGGACGGCGTACACGACGAGCCGATGCTGGTCCGAGCCCTCGGCCAGGACGGAGATGGGTTTCGCATCGGAGACGAGCTCAGTTCCGAGGACGCTTCGAATCTCCTCCGCGCTCGTCTTGACCCCGTTCAGGTTGATCATGTCGTCGATGCGCCCCCGGTGGCGGAAGAACCCGCCCCCGAGCCGCTCGACGGAATCCCCATGGCGGCGCAGTTGCTGGCCATTCGGCCCCCGCGGCGTGCCTTCGTAATACTCCGCGAAGTGGTCATAATTCAACAGGTCATTCGATAGCCCGATTGAGGGAGGGACCAGGAAGATCTCGCCACGGTCACCAAGGTGGCCGTCGTCCATGATCACAAAGTCCAGTCCCATCGCCGCCGTGGTGAACATCCCCGGCGCGCACGCCTGGACCATCGTCCCGGTGATGTAGCCCCCGCCGATTTCCGTGCCGCCGCAGTACTCGAGGACCGGCTTGTAGCCGGCGAGATACATCAGGTATAGCATGTCCTCCGGAGTCGAAGGCTCCGCGGTCGAACTGAACCGCCGGATGCGGCTCCAGTCCAATCCGTCCATCGTGCCGTCGATCCTCCAGGCACGGACGAGCTTCGGGACGACGCCGAGCATCGTGACCCCTGCCGCCGAGACGAATTCGCCGAAAGGCCTTCGAGTCGTGCTCCCGACGTAGAGGGCCATCGTGGCCCGATTGATGAGCGAGGCGTATGCGAGCCAGGGGCCCATCATCCACCCAAAGCTGGTCGGCCAGGCCAGGACGTCGTCCGGATGGACGTCCTGATGGAGGTAGGCGTCGGCCGCGGCTTTGATCGGGGTCGTATGGGTCCAGGGGATCGCCTTCGGATCCTTCGTCGTCCCCGAGGAGAACAGGATGTTCGACGGGTCCGATGGATTGCAAGGCACGGCGTCGAACCTTTCGTTCCCGCTGAGGAAGTCGTTCCAGGAGACATCCTCCGGTCTTGCGGCCCGGACCGAGGCTGTCGGATTCGATCCGAGGACGACCGCCCGAGGTCCGTGACCTTCGACGACCTTCGGGTAGATCCGCTGCTCCTTCCCGTCGCGGAGGTACGCCTCGACGGTGAAGACCATCTTGGCCCCCGCGATGCGGACGCGTTTCTCGAAGTCGGCCGGGGCCGATGCGTCCGCGATGCCGACGACGCAGCGGCCCGCGAGCACGATCCCCAGGTAGATCGCAACCGATTCCGGTGTCATCGGCAGATACAACGCGATCCGGTCTCCCGGTCTCGTTCCCGCCGATTCGAGGCCGTTTGCGACCCGGGCCGCCAGGCGATGCAGGTCGCCGTAGCTCACCCGGCGAATCTCCTCATTCCCTTCGGACGCGGCGACGATGGCCGTCTTCTTCGGATCCGCGCGGAAACAGCTCTCCGCGATGTTGAGGCGCGCACCGGGGAGCCAATTCGGATGTGTGACGTCGGCCTTCGCATCGAGGACCCGCGTCGGGCGTTTCTTGAAGACGATGCCGAGGCGTTCGATCATCATGGACCAGAAGTCCTCACGGTGTTCGGCGGACCAATGCTGCAGCTCGTCGTACGAGCTGACATGCCGATCGTGCATGAGCGCGGCAACATTCGATTTGCGAATCGTTTCGCGGGAGGGCACCCAGGCGGGTCCGGGTCCCGCCTCCTTCGGCCGATCTTCGTAGGCGAGCTGGTACAGGGCCGCATGGACGGGGAACGCTCGGCGGAGGATCGGATCCGCCTCGGCGAGGCCGCGAAGTTCGAGCCAGAGACGGACCTGCGCCTCCGGATCGTTGTCACCGCGGGACCGCTGGAGGACGCCGGTGAGCCGCTCCGCGGTCGTCCGCGCGGCATCCGAGGGCAGCCCCAGCTTTTCGAGATCGGTCGCCGTCAGGGAATGTCGCACGGTCAAGAATGCAAGCGTCGATTCTTAAGCCTGCGGAGGTGGCGAACGTTTCCGCGGGAATCCGAATGTCACTTGACGAACCCAGGGCCAGGCTTCTCGGCTTCCATCGCCTTTCTCGCGTAGGCGATGGCACGGTCAACGGCTTCCCGGGGCGTGTTGACGGGCACGAACAGGGAGGGCTCCACGCCGGCCTTGTCCATCGGCCAGGTCCGGAGGGCGAAGACCATCTTGCCGAGATCGAAGGCGTGGGCCATCTCACTCAGCGTTCCATAGGAACCGTTCACGGCGATGATCGCGTCGGCGGTCCGGACGATGATCAGGTTCCTCGCGGTGCTCATCGCGGTCGCGATCGGGAGATCGATGTGGGGATTCGCATCGGCCTTGTTCCCCGTCGGCAGGATTCCGACGGTGAACCCGCCGCCCCGCTTGGCTCCCTTGGCCGAGGCCTCCATGACGCCGTTCAGGCCGCCGCAGACCAGTGCGATCAGGAAGCCGACCTCTTCCGCGAGGGCGATCCCCTCCTTGGAGGCGGTGCTGCCTCCTCCGATGACCCCAATGATCATTTTCCGCGGCATGGGGAACCTTCGACCAGTCCAGGCTCTGAATTAAGACTTTGCTAAACGATACCAGCGCGGAGAATCAACGGTCCGGAAGTGTGCCGCGGTCACGATTCCGATGGCTCGACGGGCGGTCGAGTCGCGGGACGCCGGTGCGCTTATCCCGAACGCGGCGATTTCGGCGGGCGAGGAGAGCATGCCCCAAGACCCGACTCGAAGCTACTTCGCCGGAACCGACCGCGACCGAGCCGCGTTCGAGGCGGGGATCAAGCTCGGTTCGATCTTGCACCAGTTCCTCGGCGTCCCGCTGACGGCGAGGAACGCCGCGGCGGTCGAACGGGCGATTGAAGAGACCGCTCGCGTGCAGCCTCTCGTCGAGGACGTCCGCGTGAAGATCGATCGCAGGCGACTGCGCGTCCGGGGCCCCTACCGGTATGGCATCCTTACGGAGGACGTGTTGCGCGTCGAGGTGACCGTCGGCGTTGGGACCGCGCGGGCCACCGCGACGCTCCGGTATGTGCCGAAACTCGACTATCCCCTGATGTACCTGAAGGACATCCGCGGGCCCGCCGGCGGTTGACCGCTCCCCGGACTAGGAAAGGGCCGCCCCGCAACTCGAGCAGAATCGATCCGAGCTTCGGTTTGATCGTCCGCATTCGGGGCAAGGTTTCGACGTCGCCGCCCCCGCCGGCGGCATCGGAGGCGGCGGAGGCATCGGAGCGTACACCGGAACGGGTGCCGGCACGAAGAGCGGACCCTTCATAATGGCTGCCGTGATCGTGATGCCCAGGCCGAGGATCGCGACGATCCCCATGCCGATCGCCACGGCCTGGTAGGTCGCGACCGTCGAGAGGAGGGCCGCGCAGATCTGCGGGGGCGCAGGGCCGGTAGGACAGAGGAAGTCGTACTCGGCCTGCGCGCTGCTCGCGGTGGCGAGTCCCACCAGGGCGCCGACCGCTCCGACCGCCAAGAGGACGAGGCCGATGATCAGGAGGACGAGCTTCAACCGATTCCCGCGGCGCCAGGGACTTGTCGATTTATCTCGTTTCCTGCGGCTGGCAAAGGCGCGGTCGGCCCGTCCGAGCCCGACCTCATTTGGAGCGTGGGACGCTCGGCGACCGATGCGGATTCGAAGAGTGTTTTTATAGAGCGATGCATATTTATGGCGCCTGCGTGGGTGGCATGGGAGAGGCACTCAAAATCGGGATCACCGGCCTCCCCGGTGCTGGCAAGACCTACTGCCTTCTCAAAGTCATCGAGATGCTCGAGGGCGACGGCCAGAAGGTCGGCGGCATGATCACGGAACCGATCATCAAGCGAAATCGCCGTGAGGGCTTCTACGTCATGGACTGGGGGACGAAGGAGAAGCGGGTCTTCGCCTCCCGCGAGATCCAGTCCAAGACGATGGTCGGGCGGTACGGCGTCGACATCAGCGCGCTCGAGGAGGTCGGCGTGAACGCGCTGCGATCCGCGACCGCGAACGCGGACGTGATCGTGATCGACGAGGTCGGAAAGATGGAGGTCGAGTCCCCGAACTTCGTCCAGACGGTCAAGGACGCGCTCGACGCGGACAAGCCGCTCCTCCTCACGTTGCACAAAAAGTCTCGTAATCCACTGCTCCAGGACATCCGGCGACGGGACGATGTCCGGATCCTCGAGGTCACCCAAGTGAACCGGAATCTCTTGCCCTACAAGATTGTGAAACTCATGAAGGGGGAGGTCCTCTGAGGCCGAAGGAATATCAGCCCGCGGACGCATCGGACCGGCCGTGGATCTGCCCTTCCCGGTCCAAGAAGTGAACGAAGGCGCGGCGCGCCTCCAGGTCCCCGAGCTCCCTCGCCGAAAAGGTCCGGGCACCGCGGGACCGTGGCCTTTCTACAATCCGACGATGCGGGTGAATCGGGACTTGTCCGCGGTGGTCCTGGCCAAATGGCCCCGGCGGCTTCGCTCGGCCCTCGATGGCCTTGCCGCCTGCGGTGCGTGGGGAATCCGGATGCGATTGGAGACGCGAATCGATCGCGTCGCCTTCAACGATCGATCCGGCCTCGCGGCTCGAGTGATTCGGGAAAACCTCCGGAGGAATCGCATCGATGCCGATGTCACCTCCGAGGACTTCGTATCCCATATCCGATCCCACCGGTACGATTTCGTCGACATCGATCCATTTGGCCCGCCGACGCCCTTCCTCGCCCCTTTTTTCAAGGAAGCCCCGGTCGGGACCGGTTTCGGTGTCACCGCGACCGACACCGCGGTCCTCGGAGGAACCTACCCGCAGGCCTGTATCCGGCGGTACGGCGCTCGCCCGCGGCGGTGCCCACAGGGACAAGAGATTGGACTTCGGATTCTCCTCGGATATTGTGCCCTTCGTGCCGCGGACTCGAGCAAGTCGATTCGACCGATCCTGTCCTTTGCGGCGGAACATTTCCTGCGGGTGGTCGGGATCATCGACCGGCAATCTCCGCCACCCCTGGCCTTCGTGGCCCATCGAGACGGCGAAGGGTTCGTCCAAGTCCGCGAGGGAGAACGCGATGCCATAGGTCCGTTGTGGATGGGATCTCTACACGATGTCACCCTGGTTCGCCAGATGTCCCCGAGCGAGTGGACGCATCCGGAGTCCGCCCGACTCCTTTCGACGATTCAGGGAGAGGCGGACCTCCCGCCGTTCTTCGTGACAACGGACGAGCTCGCGACGCGGGAGAGGGGATCGCCGCCGAAACTCACATCGTTCCTCGAGGGTCTGCGAGACCGAGGCCATCGAGCTGCGCGGACGCATTTCCATCTTCGCGGAATCCGAACCGATGCGGCGTACGACGAAATCCTGTCCGTCTTCCGCGAGCGGATGCCTAGCGGATCCACGGGTGGTTCAGGGCCTGCCAGTTGAAGCCGAACGCGGCCTCGCTGTCCGTCGCGTAATGGTACAAGGTCACGACGAGGATCCCGTGGACGACGGACCAGAGGGCGCTGAGGACGAGCCAGTAGAGGATCCCGCCGACGGCCCACCCGAGGGTCTCGGAGCCGCCCATGATCCCGTAGAGGAAGGGCGCGAGGCCGAAGGAGAAGAGGAGGAGGAACACCAGGCCGGTCCCGAGGACGCCCTTCTGGTGGGCGCCCCAGCGGTCCTTCAACAAGGCTCGGCTCCGGCGGAAGGCCTTGAGCGGTCCGATCCCCTCGACGACCATCGTCGGGAGGACGAACAACGTCGCGATGGCCCAGCCGGACCCGAGGATCCGGGACACGATGCGACCGCCGGCCTCGGATCGGATCGCGGTGAGGCGGAAGAGGAGCCCGACCGTCGCGGCGCAGACCGACCAGACGAGGATCTGGAAGAAGCTCGCGTTCGCGGCGTCCACGCCGTCCATCACGGTCGGATGGCCTCCCTGGAGGCGCACGAACGAGGCGCCGATGATCGCCGCCATGAAGTAGCAGGAGAGGAAGTAGGTCGCAAGGTAGGCGATGAACATCTCCTGGTACAGGAAGCCGCTCGAAGGGGACGACGGCGGGAGGCCGAGCGCGAGGAAACTCAGGACGACGATCAGCCAGGTGAAGCCCGTGAACACGAGCGCGAAGAACGGCAAGATCATGAGCCGCGGGTTCAGCGCCAAGACCCGGAGGCTGTTCCAGGTGAGGTGGGCGCCCCGCGACAGTTGGGCCCGGATGCCGGTCCGAGCGACTGACTCATGGCGAGCCTTGCGGCCCCATCCCGTCGAGTGCATCCATCCGTTGCAAGAGGCGCATCGGTCATAAGCGTTTGTCAAAGGCTCTCGTCTGGGGCCGACTCCTCGTCCTCCAGGTGCGTCTGCTCGCCCTCGTAGGCGGCGGTCACGAGCCTCTCAATTTCAGCGGCGCGCATCCCACCGATTTTCGGCACGCGCTCGAGCTCGGCCTTGGATGCGGTGAAGACGGATCGGACGGTGCCGAATCGTTCGAGGAGATTTCGCGCGAGCGTCTCCCCGACGTTGGGAAGACCCTCGACGAGGAACCGCTGCCGCTGGCCGAGGCTCAGCGTCTTCGGTTTGTGACGGAGGCCATATTCGGGCGCGGCCTTGTCTTGCCCCTTCCAGAGGACGTACAGGACGAGAGCGGTCTGTTCCTTGTCTGCGGTCGTGAGGACCGGCACCCGCTCCTTGACCTCCAGGGCGAGGAGAGCCCCGAGGACGGACTGCGGGTGCTTGTACGTCGAGATCTCCGAGAGGTCGCCTTCCAGGAGGACGAGGGCCTGCGGGTAGGCGTCCTTGAGCCGCTGGACTTGCTCGAACAGCCGCTTCCGCACGAGCGAGTTGAAGAAGTCCGTGAGCGTCTTTCGCTCGATCCCGATCGGCCCGAGGACGTAATCGCCGGGAGCGATCTTCTGGATCTCGACATCGACGCCGAGCTCGCGCAGTCGGTCCGGGATGTCCTCCGGTTCGTTGCTGTCGACGACGAGCGGAGAGCGCACGATCGAGCGAATCGACGGCGCGACGTAAACGTTCCGGTGACCCGGAGGAATCAGCCGCGTTAGCCGAAGCGCCGTGACGCATCCTTTTTACGGACGCTCACGTGCCCCGGCCGATGTCCCGGCGGATGACCGCGAAGGTCCTCGCGGCGACGATGTTCGGCACGATCGATTCGAACGCGCTCGTCCCGATCATCGCCTTGTATGCGCAGTCCGTTGGCGCCGACCTCGTGCAGACCGGGGTCATCGTCGGCCTGTTCTCGTTGGTCCACGCCCCCGCGAACGTGTTCTTCGGTCGGATCGCGGACCGGATCGGACGAAAACTCCCTCTCCAGGTCGGTCTGCTGTGGGATGCCGTCTCGCTGTTCCTATACTCGATTGCCAGCACGCCCCTTCTCCTCGCCCTCGTTCGGATCAGCCATGGCATCGGGAGCGGGTTTGTCGGGCCGAGCTCGATGGCCCTGATCGCGGACACGTCCACGCCGGAACGAAAGGGGCGGTCGATGGCCCTCTACGGGATCTCCCTCGCTCTCGCGGTCGTCATCGGATTCGGCATCGCCGGGCCAGTCGTTGCGCGACTTGGTTACTCAACTCTGTTTTACATTCTCTCCGGTGGATTGCTCGTCGGTTTCCTGATCGCGGTGACGATCCGGGAGCCGGCCCAGGGCCGGCCGCAAACGATGCCTTGGCGACGCCTGCTTGCCTATGCGGCACGACCGAGACCCGCGGCAGGGTACGCGTCGATCTTCAGTCTTTACTTCATCCTTGGTGCCTTCGTCACCCTGGTTCCGCTTCATCTCCAGCAAGAACTCGGATACGGCCCGCTGGCGGTGGGCCTGAGCTTCACTGCCTTTGCGATCCTGTCATTGCTGTTGCATTATCCTGCGGGGATCCTCGCCGACCGTTTCGGTCCGTCGACCCCGGCGGGAATCGGCCTTGTGGCTGTCGCCATCGCGATGGCCAGTATTCCGCTCGTCCGAGACCTGTCGATGCTCCTCGTCCTGATGGCCCTTTTCGGTGTCGGTCACGGTTTCGTGTTCCCCGCGGCGTCGACGCTCGTTTCTCGAGGCGCCGACCCGGATCAGCACGGCGTCGTGACGGGCTTGTTCTACGCCGTCCTCGTTTCCGGGGTCGCGGTCGGTGCACCAGTGATGGCCGCCGTGGCGAGTGTCACGACCTTCGGCGGCGGAATTTGGGCGAGTGCCTGGGTCTCGCTCATCGGCCTGGCGTTTCTTGCCCGTGTTCTCATTTCGACCGAGACGCCCTTGGTCGTCGGCTCGACGAGATTGATGAATGGTCCCAAGTAGGGAGGGAGCCCGCGCTCCTCCAGACGATTGCGCGGGGAAATACGCGGGATCGATCATATTCGTCCTGTTTGACGTGACGGCAACCTGACACAAGCACCATTAAAGTCT